>NZ_JBEOXU010000059.1:0-36696 GCF_040296725.1 Streptomyces sp. NPDC002044 | reverse complement strand
GATCGCCGCCTTCCTCACCTACCGCGCGGTCATCGCCCTGTCGAAGACCGAGGGGGGTGCCGCGTTCGGGGGCCGTGCGGCCCGTGCGGGGGCCGTGCGGCCCGTGCGGGGCCACGGGAAGGCCCCCCGGTCCCCTTGCGGGGTCCGGGGGGCCTTCGGGGCCGGTGGGACGGCTCAGACGAGGTCGCCGCCGGGCAGCTCGACCTTCGCGCCGAGCTCCACGAGCTTCTCCATGAAGTTCTCGTAGCCGCGATTGATCAGGTCGATGCCGTGGACCCGCGAGGTGCCCTCGGCCGCCAGCGCCGCGATCAGGTACGAGAACCCGCCGCGCAGGTCGGGGATGACCAGGTCGGCGCCCTGCAGCTTGGTGGGGCCGGAGACGACCGCCGAGTGCAGGAAGTTGCGCTGGCCGAAGCGGCAGGCGGAACCGCCCAGGCACTCGCGGTACAGCTGGATGTGAGCACCCATCTGGTTGAGCGC
This sequence comes from Streptomyces sp. NPDC002044, assembly GCF_040296725.1. Lineage (NCBI taxonomy): Bacteria > Bacillati > Actinomycetota > Actinomycetes > Kitasatosporales > Streptomycetaceae > Streptomyces > Streptomyces sp. NPDC002044. The sequence goes on along the minus strand of NZ_JBEOXU010000059.1, from coordinate 36,216 downwards.
CGAGGTGAAGCCGAGCCGGGACTCGTAGACCGTCTCGTGGACGATGGAGAGGCCGGAGGCTTGCGTCAGGGCCACGACGAGCGGCTGCTGCCAGTCGGTCTGGAAGCCGGGGTGCACGTCCGTCTCCAGCGCGATGGCCTTCAGCGGGCCGCCCGGGTGCCAGAAGCGGATGCCCTCGTCGTCGATCTCGAACGCCCCGCCGACACGGCGGAAGGTGTTCAGGAACGTCATCATCGAGCGCTGCTGGGCGCCGCGCACGTAGATGTTGCCGCCGGTCGCCAGCGCCGCGGAGGCCCAGGAGGCGGCTTCCAGACGGTCCGGGAGGGCCTTGTGGTTGTAGCCGCCGAGGCTGTCCACACCGGTGATCCGGATGGTCCGGTCGGTGTCGACGGAGATGATGGCGCCCATCTTCTGCAGGACGCAGATGAGGTCCTCGATCTCCGGCTCCACCGCGGCGTTGCTCAGCTCGGTGACGCCCTCGGCCAGCACGGCCGTCAGCAGCACCTGCTCGGTCGAGCCGACCGACGGGTAGGGCAGGCGGATCTTGGTGCCGCGCAGGCGCTGGGGGGCCTCCAGGTACTGGCCGCCCTCGCGCTTCTCGATCGTCGCGCCGAACTGGCGGAGCACGTCGAAGTGGAAGTCGATCGGCCGCCCGCCGATGTCGCAGCCGCCCAGGCCCGGGATGAAGGCGTGGCCGAGGCGGTGCAGCAGGGGGCCGCAGAAGAGGATCGGGATGCGCGACGAGCCCGCGTGGGCGTCGATGTCGGCGACGTTCGCGCTCTCGACGTGGGTCGGGTCGAGCACCAGCTCGCCCGGCTCCTCGCCGGGTCGGACCGTCACCCCGTGGAGCTGGAGCAGCCCGCGCACGACGCGCACGTCACGGATGTCGGGAACGTTCCGCAGCCGGCTGGGTCCGCTGCCGAGCAGAGCGGCGACCATGGCCTTGGGCACGAGGTTCTTCGCACCGCGGACACGGATCTCGCCCTCGAGCGGGGTGCCGCCGTGGACAAGCAGTACATCGTCACTGATGCCGGTCATGAATCTCGCGTTCCGGGAGGGGTGGGCAGGGGGCCAGTGAGAAGAGTAAGGGTCACCACCCCTTTGTTCGTAGGGCTGACGCGGCCGTAGGACTGTCATGAATTCGTTACAACACCCTCCGTATCCACCCCATGGCGGAGCGTCGCGTTCCGCCCGCTCCGGCGACGGGTGCCCCCCGCCTTCGGCGTGCGTCCTGAGCTGCGCGGAATTCGATCTCGTCGTCCGATCCCCCGGAAGGACGAATGTGCGAGATCATGGCGGCATGACCGAGGTGTCCTCCCTCACAGGGCGGTTGCTCGTTGCCACTCCCGCCCTCGCGGACCCGAATTTCGACCGCGCGGTGGTGCTGCTGCTCGACCACGACGAGCAGGGCTCGCTCGGCGTCGTCCTCAACCGGCCGACCCCCGTCGGCGTCGGGGACGTCCTGCTGCCCTGGGCGCCGCTGGCCGGCGAGCCCGGCGTGGTCTTCCAGGGCGGGCCTGTGGGGCTGGACTCGGCGCTGGGCGTCGCGGTCATCCCGGGAGAGGAGGGCCCCCTCGGCTGGCGCCGGGTGCACGGGGCGATCGGGCTCGTCGACCTGGAGGCTCCGCCGGAGCTGCTGGCCGCGGCCCTCGGGAGCCTGCGCATCTTCGCCGGATACTCCGGATGGGGGCCCGGCCAGTTGGAGGGCGAGCTCGGCGAGGGCGCCTGGTACGTGGTGGAGTCGGAGCCCGGCGACGTGGCCTTCCCCGACCCGGAACGGCTCTGGCGGGCGGTGCTGCGCCGCCAGCGCGGCGAGCTCGCGATGGTCGCCACCTATCCGGACGACCCGTCGCTGAACTGACCCCCGCGGGGGTCGGTACTCTGGATTCCATGAGCACTCTTGAGCCCGACCGCGGGACTGGCACGGGGACCCTCGTAGAGCCGACGCCGCAGGTGTCCCACGGTGACGGCGACCACGAGCGCTTCGCCCACTACGTCCAGAAGGACAAGATCATGGAGAGCGCGCTCGGGGGCACCCCCGTCGTCGCGCTCTGCGGCAAGGTCTGGGTGCCGGGCCGCGACCCGAAGAAGTATCCGGTCTGCCCCATGTGCAAGGAGATCTACGAGTCCATGGGCCCCGGCGGGGACAAGGACAAGGGCGGCAAGGACAAGTAGGTCCGGCCGCTCCGGGCAGGATCGGGGGCCCCCGGGCGCGCGTCGGCGCACCCGGGGGCCTTTCCCGTGCCCGCGGGGCGCGTTAGGGTCGGCCGCGCAAGCACCCTGTGGAATCAGCGTTGCACAGGGTGCAACGGGCTGGCTGCCGCGAAGGGCTGACGCATGGACCTGATCCCCGCACCCCGGATCGCCGTTCCCCACGAGGGCGGACACCACCACGCCTTCGGGGCCGACCCGGCCCTCGACGCCGGTCCGGGCACCGAGGACACCGCGCGCTGGCTGCGCCGCGAACTCGGCGCGGCCACCGGCTGGAGCCTCCCGGACGCCGCCCCCGGGGAACCCGGGGAGCTGCGGCTGCGCATCGACCCCGTACGGGCCGGCGGGACCGGCGGGTCGGGCGGGTCGGGCGGGTCCGGCCCGGAGGCGTACCGGATCGACATCGGCGCGGACGGCGTGGAGCTGACGGGCGCGAGCGGGGCCGGGCTGTTCTGGGCCGCGCAGACGCTGCGTCAGCTCCTCGGGCCCGACGCCTACCGCAGGGCGCCGCTGCCCGGCCGGACCTGGAGCGTGCCGTACGCCGCCGTCGCCGACGGCCCCCGGTTCGGATGGCGGGGGATGATGCTCGACGTCGCGCGGCACTTCATGCCCAAGGACGGCGTCCTGCGGTACATCGACCTGCTCGCCGCGCACAAGCTCAACGTGCTGCACCTGCACCTGACGGACGACCAGGGCTGGCGCGTCGAGATCAAGCGCCACCCGCGCCTCACCGAGGTCGGTGCGTGGCGGGCGCGCAGCCGGTGGGGACACCGGGCCTCGCCGCTGTGGAGCGAGACGCCGCACGGCGGCTTCTACACGCAGGACGACATCCGCGAGATCGTCGCGTACGCGGCGGAGCGGCACGTCCGGGTCGTTCCCGAGATCGACGTGCCGGGGCACTCGCAGGCCGCCATCGCCGCCTACCCGGAGCTGGGCAACACCGACGTCGTTGACACGGCCGCGCTGGAGGTGTGGGACGACTGGGGGATCACCGCGAACGTGCTCGCACCGACCGAGGCCGTGCTCCGGTTCTACGAGGGGGTCTTCGAGGAACTGCTGGAGCTGTTCCCGGCAGAGGTCTCGCCCTTCGTGCACGTGGGCGGGGACGAGTGCCCCAAGGAGCAGTGGCGGGCCTCGGCCACCGCCCAGGCGCGGATCGCGGAGCTGGGGGCGGACGGGGAGGACGGCCTGCAGTCCTGGTTCATCCGCCACTTCGACGGCTGGCTCGCGGAGCGCGGCCGGCGGCTCATCGGCTGGGACGAGATCCTGGAGGGCGGTCTGGCGCCGGGCGCCGCCGTCTCCTCGTGGCGCGGCTACGCGGGCGGCATCGCCGCCGCCGAGGCGGGCCACGACGTGGTGATGTGCCCCGAGCAGCAGGTGTACCTGGACCACCGTCAGGCGGGCGGCCCCGACGAGCCGGTGCCCATCGGGTACGTGCGGTCGCTGGAGGACGTGTACCGCTTCGAGCCGGTACCGCCCAAGCTGTCGCCGGACGCGGCCGCGCACGTCCTGGGAGCCCAGGCGAATGTGTGGACCGAGGTGATGGAGCATCAAGGGCGCGTCGACTACCAGGTGTTCCCGCGGCTCGCCGCCTTCGCCGAAGTGGTGTGGTCGTGGCAGCCGGCCCCGGAGGAGCGGGACTTCGCCGGATTCGAGGAGCGGATGGCCACCCACTACCGGCGGCTGGACGCGCTCGGTGTCGGCTACCGGCCGCCGGGCGGACCGCTGCCGTGGCAGCGCCGGCCCGGCGTGCTCGGACGTCCGATCGAGGGTGAACCTCCGAACGTGTGACGGCGGGAACCCGAACACCGGGGGAACTCTTCGAACCGGAACTCTTCCTCGATTTCGGTGGATACGGGGAAAAACGGGCGATGGGCCGGGCCGGCCGGGGGCGGACGCCGCCCGGCCCACCCTCGCGCCGGGCGGCCCGGAAGATGTGCCAGAGTTGCCACGTCCCGGCGGTGAGGACGTACCGTACGGCGGACAGGCGTGAGCGCCGGGACCGGGACATCGGGAAGGGGCAGCCGGGTTGACCACGCACGCACCGCACGCACCGCACACACCGCATTCACCTCAGGGGCCTCACGGGTCCCAGGGGTCGCAAGCGGCGCAGTCCGTGACGCTGCCGGCCTCGCTCGACGAGGCCGTCGCGGCTCTCACGGCCATGCCCGCCGCCGTCCCCGTCGCCGGGGGCACCGACCTCATGGCCGCCGTCAACGCCGGGCAGCTGCGGCCCGCCGCGCTGGTGGGGCTGGGCCGGATCAACGAGATCCGCGGCTGGCAGTACCAGGACGGCCACGCCCTGCTCGGCGCGGGCCTCACCCACGCCCGGATGGGGCGGCCGGACTTCGCCGCCCTGATCCCCGCGCTCGCGGCCGCCGCACGCGCCGCCGGGCCCCCGCAGATCCGTAACGCCGGCACCCTCGGCGGGAACATCGCCACCGCCGCGCCGACCGGTGACGCACTGCCCGTGCTGGCCGCGCTGGAGGCCGTCCTCGTCATCGTCGGCCCGGGCGGATCGCGCGAGATCCCCGTGTCGTACCTGCTCGCCGGGCGCGAGATGCTCCGGCCCGGGGAGCTCATCGGCTTCGTGCGGGTGCCGCTGCTGCACGCGCCCCAGGTGTTCCTGAAGGCCACGGGCCGGACCGGGCCGGGGCGCGCGGTGGCGTCCGTGGGCCTCGTGCTGGACCCCGCGCGCCGGGGCGTGCGCTGCGCGATCGGCGCGGTCGCCCCGATGCCGCTGCGGCCGCTGGAGGCCGAGCAGTGGGTGGCCTCGCTGATCGACTGGGACGGGGAGCGGAGCCTGGCCCCCGAGGCGCTGGAGGCGTTCGGCGAGTACGTCGCGGCGGCCTGCGTGCCCGACCAGGGGGAGCCGGTGGCTCCCGGAGTACTGCATCTGCGGCGGACGGTGGCCGTACTGGCACGGAGGGCCCTGGGGAGGGCACTGACCTCATGAGTGGGAACGGGAACGGGAACGGGTACGTGAGCGGAGCGACTGGGGACCCGGGCAACGCGGGTTCCGCGAGTCCCGAATGGGGCTGGGAGCCGGTGCCGCACGGCGGCGAGTACGACTCCGACGCGACGGCCTTCGTGAAGCTGCCGCAGGACATGCTGGACGCGCTCGGCACCGGGGAGCCCCTGGCCGCGCCCGGGCACGGCTATGTGCCGCCGCCGATGATCGTGCCGCTCGGCTCGGCCACCACGGATCCGGCCGCCACCGGCACCTGGACGATCCCGGTGCAGTGGCCGGAACCCGCCGGCTCGGCACCCGCCGGCCCGGCGCCCGGCACCGCCTCCGGCAGGGTGGTCGGCCAGGGGCCGGCCCCGGTCGGCGGGCCCATTCCGGCGTCGATCCCGCTGCCGGCTTCGGTTGCGGCGGCGTTCGCCCCGGCGGAGCCGGGGCAGCGGGAGGAGCAGGGACAGGGGCAAGAGCAGGGCGAAGGACATGGCCAGGGTCAGGCGTACGGCCAGGGCCAGGCGTACGGGCAGGGCCAGGCGCAGCGGGAGACCGCGGAGTGGCGCTTCCCGGAGAGCGCGCACGACGCGCAGGCCGCGGCCGCGGTCGCGGACTCGGCCACCGGGCAGTGGAACCTGCCCGAACGGTCCGGCCAAGGCGATGTGTCGGGCCAGTACGACCTGAGCGCCGTGTCCGGCCAGTACGACCTGAGCGGCGTGTCCGGGCAGTACGAACCGGGTGAGGTGTCCGGGCAGTACGACGTGGGCCAGGTGTCCGGCCCGTACGACGTGGGCCGGGACTCCGGCCCGTACGACGTGGGGCAGGTGTCGGGCCAGTACGACCTGAGTGAGGTGTCCGGCCAGTACGACCTGGGGGACGTCATGGGTCGGTCCGGTGACTTCAGGCAGGGCGGGCTGGACGCCGACTGGAGCCAGGCCCCGGCGACGCTCCCGGGCGGAGCCCCCGCCCCGTGGGCGAACCACCCCGACTTCGAAGACGCCCGCGGTTACGCCGCGCGGCAGCCGTCGGGCGAGCCCCGTGCGGACGTACTGCCCGGCACCGACGCCGCCGTGACGGCCGCCGAGGCCGGACGGGTCTCCGGGGGTCCCGGCGCGGGCGCTCCGCGGCGCGGACCGCGTGTGCTCGGCGGCCCCGGCGTGGGCACCCCGCTGCCGGAGGACGAGCCGGTGTCCGAGGGGGAGCCGGCGCACCCGGCCCCGCACGACATCGACGCCGCCCACGGCCCGGCGACGACGCCGGACGCGGGGGAGCGGCGGGCCCCGGGCGGGCTGGACCTCTTCGGCGGCGTGCGGACCGAGCCGGAGCCCGAACCCGCCGCGCCGGCCGACGGGTCGCCGCGGCCCGCCCGGTACGCGGACACCGACGGGCACGGCTTCGCCGCCTTCGGCCACGCGCCGGAGCAGGCACACGTTCCCGAGCCGGCGCATGCTCCCGAGCAGGTACACGTTCCCGAGCCGGCGCACCTTCCCGAGCCGGCGCATGCTCCCGAGCCGGCACACGTTCCCGAACCGGCACACGTTCCCGAGTTGGGTTCCGGGCCGGACGCGGAGCCGGTTCCCGAGCCCGGTACCGGCCTGCCGGCCGGAGTCACCCCCGAGGCGGCGGCGGAGTCCGGCCCCGACGCGGGTGTGGACCACGGCCCGGCCCCGGCCCGGGAAGCCGGGTACGGTTCCGCCGGCGCCGAGGCCGGCGGTCCCGCGGGGGAGCGCGCCGACACCGACGGCCGCGGCTTCGCCGCAGCGGGCCCCGCCCCCGCGGACACCGGGGCCGCGCACGTGCCGGACGCGGACACCGCCGACCGTGCCGTGGCACTGCCGGGCGAGGGCACCGCCGGGGAGCTCCCGGCGGAGGGGCCGGCGTACGAAGACGAAACGGGTACCGCCGCCGTCGCCCATCACGAGCACCCGGCGGCCTCCTACGTCCTGCGCGTCAATGGCGCCGACCGGCCCGTCACCGGCGCCTGGATCGGCGAGTCCCTCCTCTACGTGCTGCGCGAGCGCCTCGGCCTCGCCGGCGCCAAGGACGGCTGCTCGCAGGGCGAGTGCGGCGCCTGCGCCGTGCAGGTCGACGGCCGGCTCGTCGCCTCCTGCCTCGTACCGGCCGCGACGGCCGCCGGCAGCGAGGTCCGCACCGTCGAGGGGCTCGCGACGGACGGGGAACTGTCGGACGTGCAACAGGCGTTGTGCAGGTCGGGTGCGGTGCAGTGCGGATTCTGCGTGCCGGGCATGGCCATGACCATCCACGACCTGCTGGAGGGCAACCACGCCCCCAACGAGCTGGAGACCCGCCAGGCGCTGTGCGGCAACCTCTGCCGCTGCTCCGGCTACGCGGGCGTCGTCGACGCCGTCCGCGAGGTCGTCGCGGGGCGCGAGGCGGCCGCTGCCGAGCCGTCGGCGGGCGCGCCGGGCGCGGCGGGTGGCGCTGCGGCCGGGCCGACCGGGTCCGGTGCGTGGGGCGGGACGGGTGCGCAGAATGGGACGGGTGCGCAGGCCGGGACGGGTGCGCAGGCCGGGACGGAGCCGCGCATTCCGCACCAGGCGCCGCCCGGCGAGGGCGGCATCCACCACGGAGGCACGCAGTGAGCGGGGGCACGGAGTGAGCGGGCAGGACGCGGCGACGGCGACGGCAGCGGTCAACAACTCGGTCGTGGCCAAGGCGGCCGGCGACCCCGCCGAGGCGGCGCCGGACCAGGCGCCGCGCGGCATCGGCGCCTCCGTGCCCGCCGCCGACACCCGGGCCAAGGCCGAGGGAACCTTCCCCTACGCCGCCGACCTGTGGGCCGAGGGCCTCCTGTGGGCCGCGGTACTGCGCTCCCCGCACGCCCACGCCCGCATCCTGTCCATCGACACCTCGGCCGCCGCCGAGATGCCCGGCGTGCGCGCCGTCGTCACCCACGCGGACGTCCCCGGCGCCACCACCCACGGCCGCCGGGTCGCGGACCGCCCGGTGTTCGCGCACGACCTCGTGCGCCACCACGGCGAGGCCATCGCCGCCGTCGCCGCCGACCACCCCGACACCGCCCGGCTCGCGGCGGCCGCGATCGCCGTCGAGTACGAGCTCCTCGACGCCGTCACCGACCCCGAGCAGTCGTTCGGCGCCGAGGCCCTGCACCCCGACGGCAACCTGATCCGGCACATCCCGCTCCGCTACGGCGACCCGGACGTCACCGGCGAGGTCGTCGTCGAGGGCCTCTACCGGATCGGCCGCCAGGACCCCGCGCCCATCGGCGCCGAGGCCGGGCTGGCCGTACCGCGCCCCGACGGCGGTGTGGAGCTGTACACCGCCTCCACGGACCCGCACACCGACCGCGACCTGGCCGCCGCCTGCTTCGGGCTGGAGCCGGACCGGGTCCGCGTCGTGGTCACCGGGGTCCCCGGCGCGACCGCGGACCGCGAGGACGCCGCCTTCCAGCTGCCGCTGGGCCTCCTCGCCCTGCGTACGGGCTGCCCGGTCAAGCTGGCCGCCACCCGCGAGGAGTCCTTCCTCGGCCACACGCACCGCCACCCGACGCTGCTGCGCTACCGCCACCACGCGGACGCCGAGGGCCGCCTCGTCAAGGTCGAGGCCCAGATCCTGATGGACGCGGGCGCGTACGCCGACTCCTCCTCGGAGTCCCTGGCGGCGGCGGTCGCGTTCGCCTGCGGCCCGTACGTCGTGCCGCACGCCTTCGTCGAAGGCTGGGTGGTCCGTACGAACAATCCGCCGTCGGGCCACGTCCGCGGCGAGGGCGCGATGCAGGTGTGCGCCGCGTACGAGGGCCAGATGGACAAGCTGGCCGCGGCCCTCGGCATCGACGGCGCCGAGCTGCGCCTGCGCAACGTGCTGGCCACCGGCGACCTCCTGCCCACCGGTCAGACCGTCACCTGCCCCGCGCCGGTGGCCGAACTCTTGCGCGCGGTACGGGACTTCGAGCTGCCCGCCCTCCCGAAGGACACCTCGGAGGACGAGTGGCTGCTGCCCGGCGGCCCGGAGGGCGCGGGCGAGCCGGGCGCGGTGCGGCGCGGCGTCGGGTACGGCGTCGGCATGGTGCACATGCTGGGCGCGGAAGGCGCGGACGAGGTGTCCACGGCCACGGTGAAGGTCGTCAACGGCGTCGCCACGGTCATCTGCGCGGCGGTCGACACCGGCCAGGGCTTCGCGACGCTCGCCCGCCAGATCGTCCAGGAGGTGCTGGGCGTCGACGAGGTCGCGATGGCCCCGGTCGACACCGACCAGCCCCCGGCGGGACCGGCGGCGCACGGCCGCCACACGTGGGTGTCGGGCGGCGCGGTGGAACGCGCTGCGAAGATGGTCCGCACCCAGCTCCTCCAGCCGATGGCCCACAAGCTGGGCATGTCCACCGAGCTCCTGCAGATCACGGACGGCCGCATCACGTCGTACGACGGCGCGTTCTCCATGCCGGTGCCGGAGGCGATGGAGGGCAAGGAACTGTGGGCCACGGCCCAGTGCCGCCCGCACCCGACGGAGCCCCTGGACGGTGACGGCCAGGGCGACGCCTTCGTCGGCCTGGCCTTCTGCGCGATCCGCGCGGTGGTGGACGTCGACATCGAGCTGGGGTCGGTACGGGTGGTCGAGCTGGCCGTCGCCCAGGACGTGGGACGCGTCCTGAACCCCCGCCAGCTGCGGGCCCGCATCGAGGCCGGCGTCACGCAGGGCGTCGGCGCGGCCCTGACGGAGAACCTCCGCACGGTCGCGGGCCTCGTCCGCCACCCGGACCTGACGGGCTACGCCCTGCCGACTTCCCTGGACGCCCCGGCGGTGCGCATCGTCAAGCTGGTGGAGGAGCGGGACGTGGTGGCCCCGTTCGGCGCGAAGGCGGCGAGCGCGGCCCCCGTGGTGACGACACCGGCGGCGGTGGCATCGGCGGTACGGGCGGCGACGGGGCGGCCGGTGAACCGGCTCCCGATCAGGCCCTCGGCGGCGGTGGCGGTGCCCAACTCCTGACGGGGTGAGCCGCATTGCACGTGCAACCCACGGGTTGGGCCTGTCGGCGCCGGTCGCTAGAGTGATCAGTGAGCCTGCTCGCGTTCGCGCGCGAACGGGTGCGAACGGGTGCGAACGGGGACGGGGCGCGGCGGGGACGCCGTACCCACGGGGATGACGGGGAGTCGGGGAGGCCATCGTGGCAGAGGACAACGGGGCGGGCCTGTTCGGTTTGGGCCCTACACCGGGCATCGTGGAGGCGGTCAGAGCACAGGCGGCGGCCCTGGCGGTCCAGCAGGACTCGCTGAAGGAGTACAAGGGCATGGTGGATGCCCTGCTGGAAGAGCTGGGCGGGTCCGAGGCGGACCACAAGAGACTGGCGAACGGCACCCTGACCCAGGCGGCACTGGGCCACGGCTTCGCGGAGGCCACCGCCATCTACGCGTCGTACAACACGGTCACCACGGAGCTGGAGAAGCTCTCGAAGGGCCTGGCGGGTCAGATCGAAGCCCTGGGGATCGCGGTGCTGTCGGCGGGCAAGGGGTACGCGGGCGTGGACCTGGACACTCAGCGGCGTATGGCGGCCATCGCGAAGGAGGCGGAACGTGACTACGTGCGGTCCCGTGACCCGCACCCTGAGGAGCGGCCCAAGAACGCCGGCGACGCGGTGGGGGTCGAACTCTGATGGCGACGGATTTCGAGGCGTTCACGCACCAGCAGCTCAAGGCGATGAGCGACGCGCTGGACCCGAGCAGGGTCAAGGCGCGGGCCGAGCAGCTCAAGAAGGCTGCCGATGACATCGCCAAGATCGCGGAAGAGCTCAAGACGCACCAGGTGACCGGCTGGGAAGGTGAAGGAGCCGTTGCCTTCCAGGAGTGGGTCGGCCGGGCGGGCAACGCGACGCTGCGGCTGAGCGAGTACAGCGCCCACGGCGCGCACTGGATGACGCAGGCCGTCCAGAAGATGTACGAGGCGCAGACCATGCCGGCCTACGACACGGACGCCGCGGCGAACCTGGAGGCGGCCCGCAAGTTCCGCAACGACCCGGACTCGCGGACGATCGGCCCGCAGGCGCAGTCGAAGCTGAACTCGGACCACACCGAGGCCGTGCAGCTGATGAAGAAGCTGGCCGAGGCGTACGAGCTGTCGTCGACGCAGATGAACAAGGCCGAGATTCCGACGTTCCCGCCTCCGCCGGATGTACTGCTGCCAAGCGGTTTTGACTCTCAGGAGGAGCTCGCGCGACCTCAAGTGGACGGAGGCGTTCGGGATGGCACGAGTAGTTCGGTCTTCGCCTCACGCGTGTCGTCCGACTCCCCCGGGGGAGCATCCTTGGGCGAGCCCGGACCTGTATCGGGCACCCCGCTACGAGAGGGCAACACTCCTCCGGCAACCACGGGATCCGTACTCACTCCCACGCCGTGGATTCCGGAGCGTGACGTGAACGTGGACCTTGACAGTGTTGCCACGCTGCCGCCCACAACACTCCCCCAGGCACCAAGCACGCTAGGTCAGCTGCCTACTGGCGGTGGCAGTGGCATCCCCGGTGGGCTTGTCCCGCCCGTGCCCCTCCCCCCGATCCCCGGAGCGACGGGGCGCGGCGGTCCGGGACCAGGTGTTGGTCATCTTCCAGGCGTGAGCGGCCCCGGCGCCTTCGGCGGCAGCAAGGTCGGCGGCGCCAGTGGCTTTGCAGGATTGCCTCCGCGTGACAGCGGGATCGTCGGAGGCCGGCCGGTTGCGTCCGGCGGTCACAGCGCGGGCATTCCCCGCGGCACGGTCATCGGTGCTGAAGGGGCGCAGGCGGGTCGTGGCATGGGCGGCGGTATGGGCGGAGGGCTCGGTGGCGGACATGGCGCCGCAGCGGGCTCCGCAGCGGGTCGCCGACTGGCCATGGAACAGGGCGGCGTCGTCGGAGGTCGTCAGGCGGGTACGGCGGGGCGCCCGGCAACGGGCGGGCAACCGTTCACCCCGGGTGGTTCAGGCCTCGTACGGAACGCCAACGGCGGCACGGGATCTGGCGCAGTGGGCCATGCGGGTGCCGGTGCGAGGACTGCGGGCAGGCGACGCGAAGACCAGGCGGGCGAACGCCCCGACTACCTGGCCGAGGACGAAGAGACCTGGCAGGGCAACCGTCGTGTTGTCCCGCCGGTGATCGACTGAGCGGATCGGACATTGCACGGGATGCGCATGCGCAAGGCGACCTCGGCCCTCGTGGGTCTTCTGCTGGCCGGGGTCGCGGCGACCCCGGCCCACGCGGACACGATTCGTTCGCAGCAGTGGCATCTCGATGCCATGAAGGCTGACGACTTGTGGAAGATCAGCACGGGTAAGGGGATCACCGTCGCGGTGATCGACACGGGGGTTGACCGAATTCCGGAACTCGAGGGACAAGTTCTCCCCGGTGCGGTGTTTCCTGTCGGTGATGCCGAGGGCGATAGGAATAACGACTACCGCGGGCACGGCACCGGTATGGCCGCGATGATTGCCGGTACCGGTAAGCATCCGAGTGGCGACGGCGCGTATGGCCTCGCGCCCGGTGCCAAGATTCTTCCGATCCGAGTGCCTGACATGCTGGAAGGGACCTCGACTCCGTCCATTGTCGAAGCTATTCGGTACGCGGCGGATTCAGATGCCAAGGTCATCAATATTTCCATGGGTCTCCCCGGCAAGCCTGAGGAAGATCAGGGACGGGCCGCTGCGGTGAAGTATGCGCTATCGAAGGGGAAGCTGATTTTTGCCGCTGTCGGCAACTCAGGCGATACGACCAACGAGGTCGCGTATCCCGCTGCCACGCCCGGAGTAGTAGGTGTTAGTGCTGTGGATGCGAACGGCATGCCGACCAAGGAATCCCAGCACGGCCCCCAGATCGACATGTCCGCGCCCGGCATCGATATCGTCTCGGCATGCAAGGGCAAGACGGGACTGTGTAAGACGCACGGCACCAGTGACGCCACCGCCCTCGCCTCCGCGTCCGCCGCCTTGCTCTGGGCCGCGCACCCGGACTGGACCAACAACCAGGTGCTCCGCGTCCTGTTGAACACCGCTGGTAAGCCCACCGACGGCGCCGAGCGCAACGACTTCGTCGGCTACGGCGCCGTCCGGCCCCGCATTGCACTGCCCAACCCCGGGGATCCCGGTCCCGCCGATGTGTTCCCGTTGCCCGACCTCGCCGCCGCCGACGCGGCGGCCGCCTCGCCGGCGCCCGGGGCCTCCCCGGACGGCCGGGCGGCGGAGACACCCGCGCCCCGCGCCGAGGATGCGGAGAAGGACAGCAGCCTCCTGCCCTGGCTCGGGATCGGGCTGGGCGCCTGCCTGCTGATCGGCGGCGCCGTCACCGCCGTGGTCGTACGCCGCACCAACCGCTGACCGGATCCGACCTTCAGAGGGAGCTCACGCGATGTCGTTCGACGAGGAATGGTCGGCGGCGCGCGCCACGGCCACCGCCCAGGTCACCATGCGGCTCAACCAGGTGGCCCCCGAGCCCGGCGGCGGTGGCGGCGGCGACCTTGAACTCAACCAGGACCACATCGGCGCCATCGGCTCCGAGGCATACAAACTGCACGCACGCCTGCAGACCGACGGAAAGCACGCGGCCACCGCCACCGCCGAGGCCGCGGGCGCGCTCACGAAGGAGAACTTCGCGAGCGGGGCGGCCCTGTCCACGGCGCAGACCACCTGGGAGAGCCAGGTCAAGACCCTCGTGGCCGCCTGCGCGAACATCTCCAACGGCCTGAACTACTCCCTCTCCTCGCACGCCAAGGACGAGCAGCGGCTCCACGCCGACTTCACCACGTCCGCCCTCGACAGCTACCTCAAGTAGGCCTCCGCATGCTGACGTACGAGAACGTGTTAAACGCTCCCGTTGACAAGCTCCTTGTGGCGATCACGGACTGGCAGGCGATGGTCTCCAAACTGGAAGACCTTTCCGAGTCGGCTCGAAGCGGCATGAAGGTGAAGAGCGACAAGGCTCAGTGGAGCGGAGTAACCGCTGATGTCGGACGGTCGTTCGTCGACAAGACGGTCAACGAGTTGGATCAGGCGGCCAAGGCGGCCAAAGGGATCCACGCGGCGCTGGCCCAGTCCCACGCAACCTTCAAGTCCTCCCGCGACCAGCTGAAGAGGATCTCCGACGAAGAAGCTCCAGCAGCGGGCTTCCGGATCGACGCGAGGGGGAAGGTCGAGCCTCTCCCCCTGGTGACGGAGCAGGAGCGCTACGCGGCGCGGCATGATCCCGACTACCTGAGCTCCGTTCAGACGAACCGGTCGCTATGGCAGAGGAAGATCGATTGCCTGATCGATGCCTGTGACGATATCGACCGGTCACTTGCTCGCCTGCTTCAGGCCAATGCCGCCGACGCCCACAATTTCTCCGTGCCGAAGTACGCCGATCTCACGGCTGAGCAGGCCGGTCGCGCCTCCGATCTCGCGAGGAAGGGCCGCGAGCTGACACACGCCGGCCTCGTCGAACTGAACGAGCTGCTGAACGACAACCACGCCGTTCCCGCCTTCGCGACCAAGTTCTACGAGGCGCTCGGCCCGAAGGGCGCACTCGAGTTCTTCGGACAGCTCTCCACGGACACCGGTGCTCGGGGCTACGACGAGCAGCGCCTCAAGGACATCCAGGATCTGCAAACGAACCTGGGCCTCAACCTCGCGACGGCTACGGACCCGGACCACCCTCAGCACCTGCCGGATCGCTTCGCGCAGGATCTGAGACAGCTGGGAACGGAGCGGATTCCGTTGGCGAAGTATGACGGGAACCCGCCGTTCGGCTACCAGCTCCTCGGCGGCATCATGCGCTACGGAAACTACGACCCACGCTTCCTCGTGCCCATCGCGGACCATGCCATCCAAGTGCAGGCAAAGGAAAAGCAGTTCTTCTTCCAGAACAAGCCCGTCAACGGGTGGACGCAGACGCAGTTCAACCCCTCCGGAGGAAGCGGCGCCGGATTCGACCCGGTGAACAGCTTCCTCGAGGCTTTGGGGCACAGCCCGGAGGCCGCGACGGAGTTCTTCAAACGTGACGGGCAGGAACTGACCGCCTACAACCAGGACGGTACGGTCAGGGCGGGAGCGCCGGACCTCGGCAAGAACGTCACGAATGGCGCGAACATCACGAACTACCTGGACTACTTCGCCGACGAGAAGTACGCGAGCCCGAACGACTCCAACGATTTGGACGCCAAGGGTGTAGTCAAGGCGAAGCAGTACATGCCTGATGCGCTGGGGCACGCGCTGGAAGCGGCGACCCTCGGCCACCCCTGGGACGAGCCGGTATCGGAGCTGAAGCGGAGCGCCGACGCGGCGGGTGTCATGGAGTCCGTCGTGGCGAAGTACGGGGGTGACGCGGGGCTCCTCAAGCAGCATGAAGCCCTGACCGACAGCCTGGGCCGGATGACAGCCGGGTACATCGACGATGTCAATTGGGGCCTCACCGAGAACGATGAAGGCGGTGCGTTCGCGCCCCCGAAGGGCCGGCGCGAGGTACATGCGGAATTGGACCGAGAGGGAGTGCGCGACCTGCTCAGCGCTCTCGGGCAGCACCCGGACTCCTACGCGATCGTGACCGCCGCCGAACGCGTCTACGGTGCGAGCGTGATGGAGGCGCAAGGGTTCCACGACGGGCAGGTCGATGCAGGGGCAGCCCGAGCCGTGATCCGCACCACCGCCGAATTTCAGGGCATGCTCGACGATTCGCGTGCCGGGCAACTCGGTGCCGAAGCGGAGAAGAAACACGAGGCGTTCGAGAAGGCTGCCGAGCACCGTGGCGCATGGATCGAGTTTGGTACCTCGGCGGCCGTAGGTGGCGCGGTCGCGCTGCTGCCCGCGACGATCGTCGGAGTGGGAGTGGCAGCCGTGGTGGTGCCGATCGCCATCGACATCGGAAGCGGTGCGGTGGAACAGGCCGCGTCATCGGCGATCACGGAATGGTCGGAAAAGACGGTGGAGAAAGAGAAGGACAGGATCGGTGACGCCACGCACAGCAGCACCAAGGAGATGTACCAGGCAGGAGAGAGGAGCGCCGAGACCCCGCTCAAGGAATTCATGACGCGTCACGGCATCGGCGAGACGAGTGTGCTGGGCAACGACCTGACCGAGTCGATGCGCATCGGATACTTGAACGGCAATGCGCATGCCAGTAATCAGGGGCATGACGCGCAGACGGGGAAGACGCCGTGAGGTTCCCGCCGGTGGTCGCGGCGCTGGCTGTCTTCGGCCTGGGCGCGGCCGGCTGTGTGGCCCTGCCGAGGGAAGCCGACGAGGGTCCGGTGGCCGCGCCGCCGAAGACGGTGTCCGTCGCGGAGATCTGCGGGGGCACTCTGTTCTCTGCCGAAGCGGGGAGGGCGCTGGAGCGGGTACTGAGTTCGACGGAGTTCCGCATTTCTAAGCCCGAGGACGATCGCAGCGCCGCAGAGCTCTCCAAGGCATTGGAGGACGCCTACAGGTCGGGGGCCGAGGTCCGGAACATGCCGAGTGGAGTGTGCGAGATCAAGGGTACGTCCACGGGGGAGAGCAAGAGGGCTCCGACCGCCAGCATGAGAGTCACCGCCGGCAGCGGGCATGCGCCACTGCCGGACTACGTGCCGGGCGCGAACCGTACGGGCGTCATCGTCCACCGTGGGGTCACGGACCACACCGTCGGGTTCGACTGCGTCAGCGCGCGGGTGGGGTCCACATCGGAGATTCCCCTGAGGGTTACCGCCCGGTTCGACGGGAGGCGGGCCTACGATGCGCGCGATGCGGCGAGCAGTGGCGCTGACCAGCTCGCGCTCGTCCACTCCGCAGCGCGCTCGGTCGCCGGGGAACTGGGCTGCGAGAACGCCGGTGGACTGCCCGACCGGTTCGAGGACCTGGTGCGGTTCGTGGCCGAACCGAAGGCGTCCGCCGCCCCGGTGCCGCCGCGATAGCCGCGCCGGCCCGAGGTCGGACGCGGCGGGCACCGGCTGACGGCGCGGTCGTCGGTGGGCGCCGGCGGGTCGGGCCTAGGGCTGGGGGCTGAGGGGGGGATCCGCCCAATTGACAGGGCCGAAAGCTGCGCACGCCCCTTACCCTGGGGCGATGAGCGCCCTTGAACCCCGTGTGCCCCAGATCGCCGCCCCGGCTCCGACCCCGCCGCCGGGCGGCATTCTGGGGCCCGCGTACCGGACGCTCAGCATCGGGATCATCTCCGTCGTCTTCCTGATCGCCTTCGAGGCCACCGCCGTCGGCACGGCCATGCCCGTCGCCGCCCGCGAGCTCGACGGGATCGCCCTCTATGCCTTCGCCTTCTCCGCCTACTTCACCACCAGCCTCTTCGGCATGGTCCTGTCCGGCCAGTGGGCCGACCGGCAGGGTCCGCTGCGGCCGCTCACCGTCGGCATCGGGGCCTTCGCCGCCGGGCTGGTGTTCTCCGGGACGGCCGGCTCCATGTGGGTGTTCGTGCTCGGGCGGGCCGTGCAGGGCTTCGGCGGCGGGCTCGTCATCGTCGCGCTCTACGTCGTCGTCAGCCGGGCGTACGAGGAGCGGCTGCGCCCCGCGATCATGGCGGCGTTCGCCGCGAGCTGGGTGGTGCCGTCCATCGTGGGCCCGCTGGCCTCCGGGACGGTGACCGAGCACCTCGGGTGGCGGTGGGTCTTCCTCGGGATACCGGCGCTCGTGGTCGTCCCCCTGGTCGTCGCGCTGCCCGCGATCCGCCGGACGGCCTCCGGGCCCGTCGACACCGCCGCGGGGTCCGCCGCGTTCGACCGGCGCCGGATCCGGCTGGCCCTCGGCATCTCGGCCGGCGCGGGCCTGCTCCAGTACGCCGCCCAGGACCTGCGGTGGCTGTCGCTGCTGCCGGCCGCCGCCGGCGCGGCCCTGATGGTGCCCGCGGTGCTGGGACTGCTGCCGCGCGGGACGTACCGGGCGCGGCGCGGGCTGCCGTCGGTGGTGCTGCTGCGGGGGGTGGCGGCGGGGTCGTTCATCGCGGCGGAGAGCTTCGTACCGCTGATGCTGGTCACCCAGCGGGGGCTGAGCCCGACGATGGCCGGGCTCTCGCTCGCGCTGGGCGGGATCACCTGGGCCACCGGGTCGTGGGTGCAGTCCAAGGGGCGGATGGCGCCGTACCGGGAACGGCTGATGGTCGGCGGGATGATCATGGTGGCGGTGGCCATCGCGGCCGCCCCCGCGGTGCTGATCGAGTCCGTGCCGGTGTGGACGCTGGCGCTGGCCTGGGCGGTGGGCTGCCTCGGCATGGGGCTGGTGATCGGTTCGACGAGCGTGCTGCTGCTGAAGCAGTCGGCGCCGGAGGAGGCCGGGTCCAACTCGGCCGCGCTGCAGATCTCCGACGCGCTGGCGAACGTGGTCCTGCTGGCCGGGGGCGGCGCCGCGTTCGCCGCGCTCGGCGGGGGATCGGTCGGGGCCGCGCACGCCGTGGCGGACGCCGCCGACGCGGGTGCCTCGCACCCGGGGGCCTTCGTGGTGGTCTTCCTGCCGATGGCGTGCGTCGCGCTGGTGGGCGCCTGGGTGGCGACCCGCCTGCACGCCGACCGGCCCCCGGCCCCGGCCGGCCGCTGACGGCCGGGCGCTGACCGGCGGCCCCGCCGCCGGGTTCCGGGGCCCCCGCCGAAACCCGGGCGGGTTCCCGCCCCGGCACGGCTAGGGTCGCCGGATGGACGAGCTGATCATCAGGCTGGACGGCGCCGAGCGCGCCGAGCCGGACGACCTCGCCGACGCCGTCGGCAGCACTCCCGAAGCCGTGGCCCTGGAGGCCGTACGCGCCCACCTGCGGGCCGAGCGCGCCCGGGTCGGAGAGGCCGCCGGGCGGCTGGCGGAGCGGCACTCCGCGCTGCTGAAGCGGCTCGGCTCGTGACGGCCCGCCCCCCGGCCCCCGCCGGGACCGCCCCGGGGTCCGCCGCCGCCCCCGTACGGCACCTCACGCTCGCCGAGGTGCTCGACCTCGCCCGGCACGCCTGCCTCGCCCAGGGGCAGCCCGTCGAGCTGCGCGCGCCCGGGCTGCTGGAGTCCGCCGTGCACCGGCCGCGGGCGCGGATGTTCGGGACGCCGGCCTACGAGGACCCGTACGAGCAGGCCGCCGCGCTGCTCCACGGCATCGCCGTGAACCACCCCCTCGTCGACGGCAACAAGCGCACGGCCTGGCTCGCCGCCGCGACCTTCCTCACCGTGAACGGCGCCGATTTCGGGGGCGTCGACCAGGAACGCGCGTACGCCCTGGTCATCGACGTGGCGGCCGGGAACGAGTCGGACATCGGGCGGATCGCGGAGCGGCTGCGCCGGATGTGACGCTCGCCGCACTGCCCGAGGTCACGGGCCTGTCCCTCCGCGAGGGGCGGGCCCGGGCCGGTAGGGTGGCCCGGTTGTCCTACGTACGACTGCCCGTACCAGTACGCGAGTACGCCGAGAGCACGAACCGGAGACCGTGACTACTACCGCCTCCCACCACCTCTCACCCGCCTTCCCCGGCCGCGCCCCCTGGGGCACCGCCAACGCGCTGCGTGCCTGGCAGCAGGGGGCGCTGGACCGCTACATCGAGACCCAGCCGCGGGACTTCCTCGCGGTCGCGACGCCAGGCGCCGGAAAGACCACCTTCGCGCTGACGCTCGCGTCCTGGCTGCTGCACCACCACGTGATCCAGCAGGTGACCGTCGTCGCGCCGACCGAACACCTGAAGAAGCAGTGGGCCGAGGCCGCCGCCCGGATAGGCATCCGGCTGGACCCCGAGTACTCGGCGGGCCCGCTGAGCAAGGACTACCACGGGGTCGCCGTGACGTACGCGGGTGTCGGCGTACGCCCGATGCTGCACCGCAACCGGTGCGAGCAGCGCAAGACCCTGGTGATCCTCGACGAGATCCACCACGCGGGCGACTCCAAGTCCTGGGGCGAGGCATGCCTGGAGGCATTCGACCCGGCGACCCGGCGCCTCGCCCTGACCGGCACCCCCTTCCGGTCCGACACCAACCCCATCCCCTTCGTGGCGTACGAGGAGGGGAACGACGGCATCCGCCGCTCCTCCGCCGACTACACCTACGGCTACGGGAACGCCCTGGGCGACGGCGTCGTCCGGCCGGTGATCTTCCTGTCCTACAGCGGCAACATGCGCTGGCGCACCAAGGCGGGCGACGAGATCGCCGCCCGGCTCGGCGAGCCGATGACCAAGGACGCCATCTCGCAGGCCTGGCGCACCGCCCTGGACCCGCGCGGCGAATGGATGCCGAGCGTGCTGCGCGCCGCCGACCAGCGCCTCACGGAGGTCAGGAAGGGCATCCCGGACGCGGGCGGGCTCGTCATCGCCTCCGACCAGGAGTCGGCGCGCGCGTACGCCAAGCTGCTGAAGGACATCACGGGCACCAAGGCGACCGTGGTGCTGTCCGACGACACCGGAGCGTCGAAGCGGATCGACGAGTTCAGCGTGGACGGCAGCCGCTGGATGGTCGCCGTCCGCATGGTGTCCGAGGGCGTCGACGTGCCACGGCTGGCGGTGGGCGTGTACGCGACGACCATCTCGACGCCGCTGTTCTTCGCGCAGGCCGTCGGACGCTTCGTACGATCGCGCAGGCGCGGCGAGACGGCTTCGGTGTTCCTTCCGACCATTCCCTACCTGCTGGGCTTCGCGAACGAGATGGAGGTCGAGCGCGACCACGTGCTCGACAAGCCGAAGAAGCAGGGCGAGGAAGACCCGTACGCCGAGTCCGAGAAGGAAATGGACGAGGCGAACAAGCAGGAGGACGAGGACACCGGCGACGAGGAGCAGATGTCCTTCGAGGCGCTGGAGTCCGACGCCGTCTTCGACCGGGTCCTCTACGACGGCGCCGAGTTCGGCATGCAGGCCCACCCGGGCAGTGAAGAGGAGCAGGACTACCTCGGCATCCCGGGGCTGCTGGAGCCGGACCAGGTGCAGATGCTGCTCCAGAAGCGGCAGTCGCGGCAGATCGCGCACAGCCGCCGCAAGCCCGACACCGAGGCGGACCTGCTGGAGCTGCCGGCCGACCGGCGGCCCGTGGTCTCGCACAAGGAGCTGCTGGAGCTGCGCAAGTCGCTGAACACGATGGTGGGCGCGTACGTCCACCAGAGCGGCAAGCCGCACGGGGTGCTCCACACCGAGCTGCGCCGGGTGTGCGGCGGCCCGCCGAGCGCGGAGGCGACGGCCGGGCAGCTGCGCGAGCGGATCAAGAAGGTGCAGGAGTGGGCCACCCGCATGCGGTGAGCCGTTCGTACAGGGGACGGGCCGGGGCCCGTGCGGCGCATCGCACGGACCCCGGCCCGCGCCGTGCGGTGGGACCCGCCGAACGCCGGTTTTGAGCCACCGCCGGGCTCCCGCCGTGCGCCGGTACGCGGCTCCGGGCCGGGGGCTCCGGGGCCGTTCGCCCGGCCCGCGGGGCCTCGCCGGCGCGGGCCGGGCGAAGCCGCCGGACCGGCTTCGGGGGCGCCGCCGCGACCGTCCCGCCGAGGTCCCGCCGCCGGAGCCGGCGCCCTGCGGCGCGGGTCCCCGGGTGGGCCGGGAGCACCCCCCGGGGCGGGTCGGGCCGTCGTTTCGAACGCGCTCGGAGCGGCGGCCGGCGCGACGGCCTTCCGGGAGCCTCCGGCGACCCGCGAGGTCACAAATTGACACCGAGGTCGATCAGGAATCGTCATAAAGGGGTAGTAGGCGCCCGGATTCTGGACGAGCCCTTCCGCTCAGCGGACCCGCTCGCTACTGTCCCCGCATCGAACGCACCGTGGCAGCGCCGCCGCGGGAGCGCAGCCGGTGCCATGGCCGCTACCGGCGGCCTCTCCGTGCGCCGCCGCGGGACCGGCGGCGTGCCACCCCGAGAGTCACCGCCGCCCACCGAAAGAGGGAGAGGCGTCGTGACCGCGGAAACCTCCCAGACTCTCGACAGAGGGCTCAGAGTCCTCAAACTGCTCGCCGACACCGACCACGGTCTGACCGTCACCGAGCTGTCCAACCGCCTCGGTGTGAACCGCACCGTGGTCTACCGGCTTCTGGCCACTCTGGAACAGCACGCGCTGGTCCGTCGTGACCTCGGCGGCCGGGCCCGTGTCGGGCTCGGCGTGCTGCGGCTGGGCCGTCAGGTGCACCCGCTCGTACGCGAGGCGGCCCTGCCCGCGCTGCGGTCCCTCGCCGAGGACATAGGGGCCACCGCGCACCTGACCCTCGTCGACGGCACCGAGGCGCTGGCCGTCGCCGTCGTCGAGCCGACCTGGACGGACTACCACGTGGCCTACCGGCCCGGCTTCCGCCACCCGCTGGACCGCGGGGCCGCCGGACGGGCCATCCTGGCCGCCCGCCAGGGCACCCTGATCGAGCCGGGCTACACGCTGACCCACGGGGAGCTGGAAGCGGGCGCCAGCGGCGCCGCCGCGCCCCTCGTGGGCATCACCGGGCTGGAGGGCAGCGTCGGCGTCGTGATGCTGGCCGACGCGGTACCGGAGCGGGTCGGGCCGCGGGTGGTCGACGCGGCACGCGAGGTCGCGGACGCCCTTCGCTGACGCCCTTCGCTCACGCCCTTCGCTGACACGGCCGGGCCGGGTCGGGTGCCGCTGTTTGGCACCGGCCCGGCCCGTCCGCGCGCGCCGCCGTCCGCATGCGTGGCTGCGGTCCGGGTGGGCGGGGCGGGGCGGGCCCCGTGGGGGCGACGGGCCGATAGATTGGGCGGGTGCTCTCTCGCCTCACGCGCCTGCCGCTTCCCGCCGCCCTGGCCGTCTGCGCCGCGCCCGTCGTGGCGCTGCTCGCCGTCGTCGCGCTCGCGCCGCTGCCGTTCGTGATCGCCCAGCCCGGCCTCACGGCCGACGTGCTCGGCGAGCGGGACGGCAAGGCGGTCATCGCGGTCACCGGCTCCCCGACGCGGGAGACCAAGGGCCAGCTGCGCATGACCACCATCCAGGCCACCGGCCCGTCCACGACGGTGACCCTGCCGGAGCTGGTCGACCACTGGTTCGACCCGGCCCGGGCGGTCATGCCCAAGGAGGCCGTCTACTCCGGTGGGGGAAGCGACGAGGAGATCGAAGCGCACAATCTGGAGGAAATGGCCAAGTCCCAGTCGAGCGCCACCGACGCCGCACTCGGCTTCCTCCACAAGGACCCCAAGGACGTGAAGGTCGAGCTGAACCTCGCCGACGTCGGCGGCCCGAGCGCCGGTCTGCTCTTCTCCCTCGGCATCGTCGACAAGCTCGACGGCGACGGCAGCGGCGGCGACCTCACCGGCGGCCGCAGCATCGCCGGTACGGGCACCATCACCGCCGACGGCACGGTCGGCCCGGTCGGCGGCGTCCCCCTCAAGACGCAGGCCGCCCGCCGCGACGGGGCGAGCGTGTTCCTCGTACCGAAGGCGGAGTGCTCGGACGCGCGGTCGGAACTCCCCGAGGGGCTGCGGCTGGTCCCCGTCACTTCGCTGACGGATGCGGTGAACGCGCTGCGCGCGCTGAACCGGGGAGGGCCGGTTCCGTCCTGCTGAGGCCGGCGTCCGGCCCCGGAGCCTCCAGCCCGCGCCACACCGGGAAGACCAGCGGGGCGAGCGTCGTCAGCAGGTAGGTGCCGCCGAACAGCAGCAGCGCCTTCGTCGCCCCGAACCCCTCGACGAGCAGACCGGCCGCCAGGCCGCCCAGCGGCATGGTCAGCTCGCAGCCCGCCGTCGTCACCCCGGACACCCGGCTGCGCAGTTCCTCCGGCACCCGCTCGTACGTCACCGTCGTCAGGATCGGGTTGAGCATGCCCGCGCCCAGACCGGCCAGGGCCATCGTCACCGCGAGCGGCAGGGTCGTGTCGGTGACGGCCGCCACCGCGTACCGGGTCGCCCCGGAGACCAGGAAGGCCGCCGCGAACACCGTCCGGCGCGGGAACCGCTCGCCCCACGCCCCGTAGAGCAGGGCGCCCAGCAGCGCGAACCCGCCGAAGAGGGAGATCAGCAGGCCCAGCGCGCCGGCGCCGCCGAGGCTGTCGCCGGCGTGCACGGGCAGCAGGACGGAAGACCAGCCCTGGTCCAGGCCGTTGGTCATCATCACCATCACGGTGACGCCCAGGAGCAGCCTCGAACGGGTCAGGAAGGCCCATCCCTCGGCGAGTTCGGCCCGGTACGACGCGAACGACACCTTCCCGCCCGTCCGTTGCGGCTCGGCCGCCGGGATCCCGCGCAGGAAGGCGGTGAGCAGCAGCGCCGAGACCCCGAAGGTCACCGCGTCCAGGAGCAGTACGGTCTCGGCGCCGAAGGCGGCGATCAGGACGCCCGCCACCGCCGCCCCGATCATCCGGGCGCCGCGCGAGACGGCGTCGTAGAGGCCCGCCGCCCGGGGCACCGACGTCCCGGCGTGCTCGGCGAGGTGGGGGAGCAGGACGTAACGGGCGGTCAGTCCGGGCGTGTGCACGAGGCCGCTGACGGCCATCAGCGCGCACAGCATCCAGAACTCCAGCAGCCCCATGTGGTGCAGCAGGGGGACCGCCCCCACCGCGAGGCCGCAGATGAGGTCGGAGGCCGCCGCGACCCGGCGGCGCCCGGCGCGGTCGATGACCGGGCCGCCGACGAGCGCGGCGACCACGACGGGCAGAGTGGCGCAGAAGGCGACGACACCGGCCCGGGCGGCGCTCCCCGTGGTATCCAGCACGAACAGCGGGACGCCGATGAGGGTGAGTGAACTACCGGCTATGGAGATGGCGTTGGCGGCCAGGACCGCGACGAACGGGCGTCTGCTCACGCGGGGCCCCGCTGGTACCGGGTGTGGACGCGGGCGGGCTGCATGAGCCGGATCCCGGCGGTGATCAGGGCCTCGCCCAGCCGGTTGCGCAGGGCGGGCAGTGCGGCGGCGGCCACCCCGGCCCCGGCGGCGGGCCCGGTGACCGGTGCGGCCTCCCGGGCGAGGCGGTGCCCGGCGGCCTCGGCGGCCAGCTCGGCGGTGCGTGCGGCGTGCGCGCGGACGTGGTCGAGGGCGTACATGGCAGGTGACTCCTTCTCCGGAGGACGCAGGGAGGTGCGGAAGAACGAGGAACGGGAGAGGCCGGCGCCGCGGCGTTTACGCGTCCGCCGCGTCCGCCGCGTCCGTGGCGCGCGGGGCGCCGGGTGCGAGCGTGCCGGGGAGGACGTGCGTGTGGACGCGGACCGCCTCCGTGCCCTCGGCGGGCTGCAGGTCGCGGTAGCCGTTGACCAGTTCGTGCATCTTGTGGATCAGTTCGTGGCTCTGAGCGGCGGTCAGGTGCAGGGTGAAGTCGCTGAGGTCCGAGCCGCGCCGCCAGTCCTGCGACCAGTGGTGGGCGTTGCCGAGCCAGGTGCTCATCTCCTGCGTGTGGATCGTCGCGATCTCGTGCAGGAAGAGGTCCGCCGCGCCCCGGGTCGCCGGGTCGTCGCTGTACATCAGGCTCTCGTCGAAGCGGGTGCCGTCGTGCGCGGCCCGCCACCAGCGCTCACGGCCCTTGCCGTGCTCGGGCGCGTCCTCGACGAAGCCGTGGGCGGCGAGCTGGCGCAGGTGGTAGCTGGTGGACCCGCTCGACTCCCCGAGCCGCTCGGCCAGTTGGGAGGCGGTCGCCGGACCCTGGTGGCGCAGGTCGGCCAGCATCCGGATGCGCAGCGGGTGGGCCAGGCCGCGCAGGGACCGGGCGTCGAGCGTACGGACCTCGGGCATCCGGTCCTGGTCGGGGGAGAGCGGCTGGGGCTCCGGGGCGTGCGGCGTCTCGGTCATGCCACGACGATAGAGTTGCAAAGACTTCTATGCAAGCACTTATTTGCAGCGCCTTCTTTGCATCCCGCTCTCCGTGTCGCTCCGTGCCGCTCCGTGCCGCCCCGAGCCGACGGCCGGTGCCTCAGCCCTCCTTGATGAAGCCCTCCTTCAGCAGCCAGTCCTTCGCCACCGCGTGCGGGTCCTGCCCCTCCACGTCCACCTTGGCGTTCAGCTCCTGCGCCACCGCCGTCGTCAGCTTCGCCGTCACCGGGGCGAGCAGCTCCGCGATCACCGGGAACTCGGCCAGCGTCTTGGCGTTGACCGCCGGCGCCGCGTTGTAGTTGGGGAAGAAGCGCCGGTCGTCGGTGAGGGTGTCCAGGTCCATGGCCTTGATCCGGCCGTCCGTCGTGAACGCCTCGCCCAGCAGGCAGGAGTCCGACTTCGAGACCTGCGTGTAGATGATCCCGGCGTCCATCTTCCGGATGTTGCCGGCCGGGATCTTCATCCCGTACGCCTTCTCCAGGCCCGGGAGCCCGTCCTCGCGGGCGGCGAACTCGTTCTCCACGCACAGGGTCACCGCCGAGGGGTCCTCCTTGGCCAGCCTCGCCACGTCCGACATCGTCTTCAGCCCGTACTTCGCATTGTTCTTCTTGCTGATCGCCAGGGTGTAGGTGTTGTTCAGGGTGGCCGGCGGCAGCCACACCACCCCGTTCTTCGCGTCCGCCGCGCGCAGCGCCGCCCACTGCTCCCTCGGGTCGTCGATGGGTTCGGTGTTGCCCAGGTAGGTGATCCAGGCGGTGCCCGTGTACTCGTACATGGCGTCCGCGTCGCCCTTGCGGATCGCCTCGCGCGCGCTGATCGAGCCCGGCAGGTTCGTACGGTCCAGGACCTCCGCGCCGGCCGCCTTGAAGACGAGGCCGAGGATCTGGCCGAGCACGATGTTCTCGCTGAAGTTCTTCGAGGTGATCGTGAGCGAGGCCCCTTCGAGGGGCCGGCCCTGCCCGACCGAGCCCGGCTGGACGTCGTCGGCCATCGGGGAGCCGCTCTTGAGGCCGCAGCCCGCGAGCACCAGCGCCAGCACCGGCCCGGCCAGGACCGTCACCGCCGCCGCGCGAACGGCCGCCCGTACGCGGAAGGTACGCATCTACGCCTCCAGCCCGCGCGGGGTCATGACCGTCTCCGCCAGCGACGCCAGCCAGTCCACGAACAGGGCCAGCACCACGGTCAGCACCGAGCCCAGCACCAGCACCGGCATCCGCTGCGTCTGGATGCCGGAGGTGATCAGGTCGCCGAGCCCCCCGCCGCCGCCGAAGGTGGCCAGGGTGGCGGTGCCGACGTTCAGCACCAGGGCCGTCCGTACGCCCGCCAGGATCAGCGGGACGGCCAGCGGCAGCTCCACCTTCACCAGCCGTCCCGACCCGGACATCCCGATCCCGCGCGCCGCCTCCACCAGCTGGGGGTCGATGGCCCGCAGCCCCGCGATCGTGTTGGACAGCACGGGCAGCACGGCGTACGCGACCATGCCGACGATCGCGGTGGACGGGCCGATGCCGAGCCAGATGACGAGCAGGGCGAGGAGGCCGATGGCCGGGGTGGCCTGGCCGATGTTGGCGATCGCCGTGAACAGCGGCGCGGTGCGGCGCATCCCGCCGCGGGTGAGCGCGATGCCCAGCGGGATCGCGATGATCAGCACCCAGAACGTGGAGATGGCGACGAGCTGGATCTGCTGCCACAGCCGCAGCTTCACGTTGCCGCCGCCGAGGGAGTTCTCCTCGATGGGGTCGAGGGGGATGCTGGTGATCCACAGGTACGTGGCCAGCAGCACCAGCGCCAGGACGGCGGGGGTGACCAGCAGCTTGGACCAGGTGAGCCGGCGGGCGGGAGCCCGCGGGCCGGCCGCCGGCTCCTCGGCGCCGGCGGCGATCCCGTCACGGAACGCGTGGCCCTTGACGTCGTGCTCGCCGGGTGGGCGCTCGTCGGAGGGCCGCTGCGGGGAGGTGGTGTTCACGGGCCGTCCGCACCGCCCTCCAGCTCCTGTTCCGTCCGGTGGTGGCGCAGTTCCTCCAGGTCGTGGCGGTGTTCGGCGGCCGCCAGCCGGTCGGCCTCCAGCATCTCGTGCACCGAGTTCATCAGGGTCTCCATGTCGACGACGCCGATGTACTCGCCGCGCCGCCCGGTGACCGCGACCCGGCCCCCGCTGTCGGTGAGGACGGCCTCCAGGGCGTCGTGCAGGGTCGCGTCCCGGGTCACCGTGTCGTGCACCAGCTGGCCGGCCCGGGCCAGGGACCCCTTGGCGCGCATCAGGTCGCCGCGTCTGAGCCACTTGTACGGCCGGCGGTTGCGGTCCAGCATCAGCAGCTCGTTGCTCGCGCCGCCGCGCAGCGCGTTGAAGATCCGCTGGAGCGGGTCGTCCACGGACACGGTGGGGAAGTCGGCGATCTCCACGTCCCGTACGCGGGTCAGGTTGAGCCGCTTGAGGGCCGCGCCGGCGCCGACGAACCCGGAGACGAAGTCGTCGGTCGGATTGGTGAGGATGGCCTCGGGGGTGTCGAACTGGGCGATGTGCGAGCGCTCGCGCAGCACCGCGATCCGGTCGCCCAGCTTGATCGCCTCGTCGAAGTCGTGGGTGACGAAGACGATGGTCTTGTGCAGCTCGTGCTGGAGCCGGATCAGCTCGTCCTGGAGGTGGTCGCGGGTGATCGGGTCGACGGCGCCGAACGGCTCGTCCATGAGCAGGACGGGCGGGTCGGCCGCCAGCGCCCGGGCCACGCCGACCCGCTGCTGCTGGCCGCCGGAGAGCTGGCGCGGGTAGCGGCCGTGGAACTCGCGGGGGTCGAGTCCGACCAGGTCGAGCATCTCCTCCACCCGGTCCTTCACCTTCGACTTGGACCAGCCGGTCATCTTCGGGACGAGGGCGATGTTCTCGGCGACCGTCATGTGCGGGAAGAGCCCCGAGGACTGGATCGCGTAGCCGATCTTGCGCCGCAGCTTGACCGGGTCCATGTCGGTGACGTCCTCGTCGCCGATCCTGATCCGGCCGGACGTCGGCTCGATCAGCCGGTTGATCATCTTCAGGGTGGTGGACTTCCCGCAGCCCGAGGGGCCGACGAAGACGACCGTCTCGCCCGCCTTGATGTCCATCGAGACGTCGTCGACGGAGGGGTTCGGGTTGCCGGGGTAGCGCTTGGTGAGGTTCTCCAGCCGGATGGTCGCGCCGGAGGCGCCGCCCCTGCCGCCGCCCCTGCCGCCGGTCGTGCCGTCGGTCCTGCCGTCGGTCTCAGACACGGATACCCCTCGGGATGGTGAGACGGCCGAGCAGGACGTACGCGGAGTCGAAGAGGAGCGCCAGGATGACGATGCCGATGGTGCCCGCCAGCACCTGGTTCAGGGCGTTCGCGCTGCCGAGCGAGGCGATCCCGCGGAAGATCTCGTTCCCCAGGCCGGGGCCCGAGGCGTACGCGGCGATGGCGGCGATGCCCATCAGCATCTGGGTGGCCACGCGGATGCCGGTCAGGATCGGCGGCCAGGCGAGCGGCAGCTCCACCCTCATCAGCTGGGCGCTCCGGGACATCCCGATGCCCTTGGCGGCGTCGACCAGCGCGGGATCCACCCCGCGCAGGCCGACGATCGAGTTCCGGACGACCGGCAGCAGCCCGTACAGGGTCAGGGCGATCACGGTCGGTGGCACGCCGAGCCCGACCAGCGGGATCAGCAGGCCGATCAGGGCGAGGGAGGGGATGGTCAGCATCGTGGCGGTGGAGGTGATGGCCAGATGGCCGCCCCACGTGCTGCGGTAGCTGACCAGGCCGATGGCGATGCCCAGCGCGGTCGCGATCACCATGCACTGGAAGACGGCGCTGGCGTGCTGGAAGGCGTCGGTGAGGAGCTGCTCGTGGCGGGCGGACAGATAGCTCCAGAAGCTCACGCCGTGTCACCTCGTCCTGTGTCCGGCCGCCTTCGGCCCGCGCTGGTCAGGGGTGGTCAGCGGGTGTCGTCCTCGGCCGCCTGTTCGACGAGCGGGATGATCCGCAGCGGAACGGGATTTTCCATCACGATCGCCGTCGAAGCCCGCACGATGCCATCAAAGCCGACAACCCGGTCGATCACCCGCTGGAGATCGGCGTTGGACCGCGCCACGAGCCGGCACAGCATGTCCCCGTGGCCGGTCGTGGTGTGCAGCTCCAGCACCTCCGGCACCCCGTCCAAGTGGGCCCGTACGTCCGCCCCTTGGCCCTGTTTGATCTCCAGGGTGGCGAAGGCGGTCACCGGGTACCCGAGGGCCGCCGGATCGACCTGCGGGCCGAAGCCGCGGATGACTCCGTTCGACTGAAGCCGGTCCAGCCGGGCCTGCGCGGTGCCGCGCGCCACCCCGAGCCGGCGCGAGACCTCCAGCACGCCGATCCGGGGCTCGCGGGCGAGCAGGACGATGAGCCGGCCGTCGAGATCGTCGATGCCCATGGTGCCTCCGGGGTGGTCATAGTGCGCAGATGTTTCAATAATGTTGCGGCTGGGATGGTCAGTATGTACAGCAAAAATTGAAACTATTGCGCAGCTTGTGGATCGGCGGGACTCTGCGCTCATGACTGAGTCTCTGGCGAACCTCGAAACCACCCCGCACACCGCGCGTGAGGCAGACCCCTTCCCCGTGAAGGGCATGGACGCGGTCGTCTTCGCCGTCGGCAACGCCAAGCAGGCCGCGCACTACTACTCGACCGCCTTCGGCATGAAGCTCGTGGCCTACTCCGGACCGGAGAACGGCACCCGCGAGACGGCCAGCTACGTCCTCACCAACGGCGCCGCCCGCTTCGTCCTGACCTCGGTCATCAAGGCGTCGACCGACCGGGGCCGCTTCCTCGCGGGGCACGTCGCCGAGCACGGCGACGGCGTCGTCGACCTCGCCATCGAGGTCCCGGACGCCCGCGCGGCCTACGCGTACGCCGTCGAGCACGGCGCGCGCGGCCTGGACGAGCCGCACGAGGTCAAGGACGAGCACGGCACCGTCGTGCTGGCCGCCATCGCCACCTACGGCCAGACCCGCCACACCCTGGTCGAGCGCCGCGACTACTCCGGCCCCTACCTCCCCGGCTTCGTCGCCGTCGCCCCGATGGTCGAGCCCCCGGCCAAGCGGACCTTCCAGGCCATCGACCACTGCGTCGGCAACGTCGAGCTCGGCCGGATGAACGAGTGGGTCGCCTTCTACAACAAGGTCATGGGCTTCACGAACATGAAGGAGTTCGTGGGCGACGACATCGCGACCGAGTACTCGGCGCTGATGTCGAAGGTCGTCGCGGACGGCACCCTGAAGGTGAAGTTCCCGATCAACGAGCCGGCGATCGCGAAGAAGAAGTCGCAGATCGACGAGTACCTGGACTTCTACGGCGGCGCGGGCGTCCAGCACATCGCGCTGGCCACGAACGACATCGTCGCCTCCGTGCGCGCCATGCGGGCCGCCGGCGTCACCTTCCTGGACACCCCCGACTCGTACTACGACACGCTCGGCGAGTGGGCCGGCGAGACGCGGGTGCCGGTGGAGACCCTGCGCGAGCTGAAGATCCTCGTCGACCGCGACGAGGACGGCTACCTGCTGCAGATCTTCACCAAGCCGGTGCAGGACCGGCCGACGGTCTTCTTCGAGATGATCGAGCGGCACGGGTCGATGGGCTTCGGCAAGGGCAACTTCAAGGCGCTGTTCGAGGCGATCGAGCGGGAGCAGGAGAAGCGCGGCAACCTCTAGCCGCCGCGCCCGGGCCCTCCGGTGCTCCGCCCCGGACCCCGCGCGTCACACGCCGGCGAGGCTGGATCCGCCCGTCAGAGCCGCCACGCGCCCGGCGGGGCTGGGACGCCCGGAGGGCAGTCCCAGCCCCGCCGGCGTTTGAGGCGCGGCGCGGAGCGCCGTAGGGGTCCGGGGCGGAGCCCCGCGGGGCCGGGTCAGTCGGACCGGGGCTTCGCGGACGGTGCCGCGGACGGCACGGCCGGCTTCGCCGCAGGCGGCTTCGGCTTCGGCTTCGGCTGCGCCTTCGGCTGCGCCTTCGGCTGCGCCTTCGGCGGGTTCGGCTTCGGCAGCTCCGGAGCCACCCACGGCTTCGTCGGGAGCAGGTTCTCCGGCCCACCCTCCGCCGGCTGCGCGATGGCCGCCAGCGCCTCCTTGGCCGCGGGCGCCCGCAGCACCGAGAACCGCGGGTTCGTCCGCAGCGCCTCCTGGAGGTGGCGCCGCGTCGCCGCCTCGTCGCCCAGGCCCCGTTCGATCATCGCCCGGTGGTACGCGAAGTCCGCGTTCCGCACCCCCGGCTCCGCGGCCTTCTTCGCGTACTCCAGCGCCGCCACGTCGTCGCCCGCCTTGTGCAGGGCCCAGCCCAGAGCGTCCGCGACCTGCACGCTCTTGTGCCGCGACCACTCCTGCGACAGCCGCCGCACCGCCGCCGCGGGATCCCCGTGGTCCGCCTCGTACAGGCCCAGCACCACGTCGTCGTCCACGCCGTTCGACCCGTCCCGCGCCGCCAGCGCGCCCAGCAGGTCGTACGGGACCTGCGCCTCCTGCTCCCGGCCCAGCGAGTCCAGCAGCTCGCCCAGCTCCAGCGCCAGCTGCGGGACCGGCGTCCGCCCCAGCGCCATCCGGTAGTCCCGTACCGCCTCCCCGCCGCGCCCCAGCCCGGCCAGTGCCCGAGCCCGGCCGCCGAGGGCCTGCGCCTGCGCCGGATCCGTCCGCAGCGCGGCCTCGTACTGCCGCAGGGCCTCCGCCGTCTCCCCCCGCTCCCAGGACAGCTCCCCGAGCCGGAACAGCGCGTACGCCTTCTCCGCCGGAGCCTTGGCGGCGCCCGCCGCGTGCTCCATCGCCATCACCGCGTCCTCGCGCCAGCCGCGGTCCCGGTAGACCTGCGAAGCCTTCGTGTACGCCACCAGGCCCGTCCGCAGCTCCAGCAGCCGGTCCGCCGCCGCCTGGGCCGCCTTGTAGTCCCCGAGGCCCGAGTACGCGTCCACCAGCACCGGGTACGCCGTCCAGCGCTGCGGGGCCTGCGCCCGTACGAGTTCGCCCCACTTCTTCCCGGTCCCGAAGTCCCGGCGGGCGTTGGCCAGCGTGCCCATGCCCGTCATCGCGTCGAAGTTGCCCTTCTCCACCGGGCGCACCTGCAGCGACCGCTTCAGCGCCCGCTCCGCCTTCGGGTACCAGCCGGTGTCCGCGGTGCGCCGCGCCTGCTCCAGATAGGCCGCGCCCAGCACCGACCACGACGCGTCGTCGTCCGGGTGCGCCGCGACCCACTTCTCCCGGTCCGCGACCAGCGCCGTCAGGTCCACCGCCGCCGCCGGCGCGCCCATGCCGACCGCCGAGGCGGCCCGCTCGCTCGGCCCCGGCGGACGGGCGTCGTCCCCGGTGCGGGCCGGCCGGATCAGCAGGGCCCCGGCGATCAGGACCACGGCGACCGCGGCCGCCACGAGCGTCTTGCGGCCCGTGAACGTCACGGGCGGCGCCGGCTGCTGCGATTCCTCGTCGATACGGTCCATGGGGTCACTGTGCGTCAATATGAAGAGTTCGCCGGAGTGTCCGAAGAGGGGCGCGGGCGTGTTCACACCGATGGCCCCGACTGCCACGCTGGCCCCATGGACGAAGACCTCTCCGCACAGCTCACCGCGCACCTGCTGGCCGGGCTCCCGGCCGAGACCCTGCTCGCCGATCCCCAGGTCACCGCCTCCTACGCGTCCGACATGGCGGGCTTCTGCGCCCCCGGCACCCCCGCCGTCGTCGTCCTGCCCCGGACCGTCGAACAGGTCCAGCACGTGATGCGCACCGCCACCGCGCTAGGGGTCCCCGTGGTCCCGCAGGGCGCCCGTACCGGCCTGTCGGGAGCCGCCAACGCCTCCGACGGCTGCATCGTGCTCTCCCTGGTGAAGATGGACCGGATCCTGGAGGTCTCCACCGTCGACCGGATCGCCGTCGTCGAGCCGGGCGTCGTCAACGCCGTCCTGTCGCGCGCCGTCGCCGCGCGGGGCCTGTACTACCCGCCCGACCCCTCCAGCTGGGAGCAGTGCACCATCGGCGGCAACATCGGCACCGGCTCCGGCGGGCTGTGCTGCGTCAAGTACGGGGTCACCGCCGAGTACGTGCTCGGCCTCGACGTGGTCCTGGCCGACGGGCGGCTGCTGCGCACGGGACGGCGTACCGCCAAGGGCGTCGCCGGATACGACCTGACCCGGCTCTTCGTCGGCTCCGAGGGCAGCCTCGGCGTCGTCGTGCAGGCCGTCCTCGCGCTGCGCCCCGCCCCGCCCCGCCAGCTCGCGCTGGCCGCCGAGTTCCCCTCCGCCGCGGCCGCCTGCGCGGCCGTGTGCGCCGTCATGGAGGCCGGCCTGACCCCTTCGCTGCTGGAACTGATGGACGGGACGACCGTCCGCGCCGTCAACGCCCTCGGGAAGATGGGACTGCCCGAAACCACCGAGGCGCTGCTGCTCGCCGCCTTCGACACCCCGCACGCCCCCGAGGAGCTCGCCGCCGTGGGGGAGCTGTGCACGGCCGCCGGAGCCACCTCCGTGGTCCCCGCCGAGGACGCGGCCGAGTCCGAACTGCTCCTCCAGGCCCGCCGGATGTCGCTGACCGCCCTGGACGCGCTGCGCCCGGCGACGATGATCGACGACGTGTGCGTGCCGCGCTCGCGGCTCGCCGAGATGCTGGACGGCACGGCCGCCATCGCCCGCGCGTACGACCTGCTCATCGGCGTCTGCGCGCACGCCGGGGACGGCAACACCCACCCGGTCGTCTGCTTCGACCCCGCCGACGCGGACGAGACGCGGCGGGCCCGCGAGTCCTTCGACGCGATCATGGCGCTCGGCCTGTCACTGGGCGGCACCATCACCGGCGAACACGGGGTCGGTGTGCTGAAGAAGGAGTGGCTGGCCCGCGAACTGGGGCCGGTGGGGCTGGAGATGCAGCGCGCGGTGAAGCACGCCTTCGACCCGAAGGGCCTGCTCAACCCCGGCAAGCTCTTCTGACCGCGCGCGGCCCGTCCGCCCGGCCCGCGCGGGTCCTTCCGGCCGGGCGCGGCCCGTCCGCACCGCCGCGCGCGGGCCCGGCCGCACGCCGTGGGCCGCAGGCCCGCCCCGGGGCCGGGCGTCACAGGTCGCCGTCCGCCGACTCGTCCGACGGCCACGGGTCGCGCAGCCACAGCTCGTCGCCCGGTGTGGGGGCGAGCAGTTCGGCGAGCGCGGCGTCCAGCCCGAGCCGGTCGGCCTCGGTGCCGGGCGGGACGATCCGCAGGGTGCGCTCCAGCCAGGCCGACACGGAGGCGGCGGGGGCCTCCAGCAGGGCGTCGCCGTCGGGGGAGCTGAGCGCCATGCAGAGCACGGCCCTGTTGTCGATCTTCGTCGGCCAGATCCGGACGTCGCCGTGCCCGGACGGCCGGAAGACCCCCTCGACCAGCAGCTCGCGCGAGAAGGTCCACTCGACGGGAGCGCTGGAGCCGGTGTGGAAGGTGATGTGGACGGCGAACGGGTCGTCCGTGAGGTAGAGCAGGCGGGCGGGGACGGCGACACTGCGCTCGGGGGACAGGACCAGCTTCAGTTCCAGCTCGCGTTCGACGACGGGGTGGTGCATGGCGGCCTCACTTCGGTGCACTGCGCGTGCGCTGGGTGCGCGCCGCGCTCGGTGTGCGGGGCCGGGTCGGGCCCCGCACCCGGAGAGAGCGGCGAGGTGCCCGTGTATGACGCGACTTCGGGCCGCGGAACCGAGATTGGCCGGATTCTGTCGGCTGACTAAAAACAGTCGTATGGGCCAGAGTTTGTCCGAAGGCGTGCATTCTCCCGTTACCGGACCTGTCGGGGGGAGGTTCTTGGCTATGGTCCTCCCCTGGACAAGCCTCAAGCCACGAACGGAGTTGGGGACATGACGGCCTCCCCTGGTGACGGCGAGCACGCGGCCCGCGAGGGCTACTACCCGGATCCGTCCATCCCCGGCTTCGTCCGGTACTGGAACGGCGCCGCCTGGGTACCGGGTACGAGCCGCCCTGCTCCGGCCGTTCCGACGCCGGGTCCCGCTCCCATGGAGGAGACGGGACCGGTGTTCCTGGACGACACCTCCGCGACCGAGACCCTGCCGGAACCGGAACCCGAACCGGAACGTGCACCGGCGTCGGAGCGCGAACCGGAACGCGAAGCGGAATCCGCCGTCGAGCCGGTGTGGCAGGCCGACCGGCTGCACCAGGCCGGCTTCGGCGGGCCGCGCGACCACCGGGTGTCCTGGGGCAGCCCGGCGGAGCCGGCCGCCGCGTACGAGCCTGTGGCGCAGGAGCCGGCCGCCGCGTACGAGCCCGCCGCGTACGCGCCCGTGGCGCAGGAGCCGCTCCCCGGGAGCGCACCCGCCGCCGGGAGCGAACCCCACGCCGTGCGTGAGCCGGCCGCCGGGTACGAGCCGGCCGCCGGGTACGAGCCGGCCGCCGGGTACGAGCCGGCCGCCGGGTACGAGCGGGGCAGGGGGAGCGGGCCCGCCGCCGGGCGTGGGC
>NZ_JBEOXU010000058.1:0-36811 GCF_040296725.1 Streptomyces sp. NPDC002044 | reverse complement strand
ACCGGACCTAGCCGGGACCGGTCGCGCCGCCCGGGGTGGCGACGGCGACGGCCGCCGCGTAGCCCGCCGGGGCGGCGAGGTCCGTCAGGGTCCAGCCGGGCAGGGGCGCCGGGGCGGGAGCGGAGCCGATGTACGGGTCGACCAGCCCGAGGGCCAGGCCCGCGCCGGTGCCCTTGAGGTATGCCTCCTTGCGGGACCAGAGCCGGGCGAAGGCGGTCTCCCGCGCCGCGTCGGGGAGCGCTGACAGCTCGGCGGTCTCCGCCGGGTGCAGGCTGTTCACCACGCTGGCCAGCGTCGTCGCGTCGGGCACCTTCTCCACGTCGATGCCGACCGGCAGCCGGGCGAAGGCGAAGTAGGCCAGGTCGCCACTGTGCGAGAGGGAGAAGTGCACCGCGCCCCCGGCGACGGCGGGACGACCGTGGGGGCCGCCGCAGCACGGGCAGTCCTCACGGACCAGACCGACCTGTTCGGGCGCCAGCCCCAGGTAACCGCCGAGCAGCACCCGAAGCCCCAGGTGCGAGGCGACGTAGCGGAGCCGGTCGCCGGGGCGCACCAGCCGGGCGGCCCGGTCCCTCTCGCCCGCGTCCAGGACGTCGCCCGCCCGGTCGACCGGCCGGCCGGCGACCCGGGCGAGTGTGGTGTCCAGGGCCCACACGGCCACGGCCCGGCCCCGGGGGAGCCCCCCGATCTGGGGCGCGTCACTGCCGAGTTGGTTCACGTGCTCGATCACCTGACGAGGGTAGTCCAGGAGACGGCGGCACCGACTGGTCGCCCTCGTGCCTTCGGACACAGGGGAGCGCATCGTGCGGAGTGCCGTGGTCCCAGCGGAGGGCGACCGCGCGGGCCACCGCTGCTCGCGGGCCACCGCTCGCTGCTGGTCGACCTGCTGGGCCACGGGCACGGCGACCGGCCCGAGGACTTCGCCCACATGCTCGAAGCGCACGCCGACGCCTTGGCGGCCGTCCTCAACGCGGCTTCGGCCGAGGGTGCCCAGCTGATCGCGCACAGCATGGGCGGCGCCGTCGCCATCGTGCTCGCCGCCCGGCATCCCCGCCTCGTCTCGCGGCCGGTGCTCGTCGACGCCGACCTCGATCCGCTGCCGCCCGCCCCGGGCGCGGCCGGGAGCAGCGGGATCGGCTCCTACACCGAGGAGGAGTTCCGGGCCGGCGGCTGGGCTGGGGTGCGGGACCGGGCCGGCGCGCCCTGGTGGGCCACGATACGGCTGACCGGGCGGACCGCCTTGTCCCGCAGCGCCGTTGGCCTCGTCGCGGGCACGGTTCCCACGATGCGGGAGCTCCTGCTCGGCCTGAGCATCCCGTGCGGCTACCTGCTGCCCGAGGCCGAGGCCCCGCTCCCGGTCGCCGACGCCCTGGAAGCGGCGGGAGTGGCGGTACTGACCGTTCCCGGCTGCGGGCACACCATCATGCTCGACAGCCCGGACGGTTTCGCGCGGGCCACCGCGACGGTACTGGCGGCGCCTGACGCTCCCTAGCGCCGCGGCTGCCCCGCCGGGACCGCGCCGGCGGCGCCACCCGTACCGCCACCCGGAACACCCCCCGTACCGCTGCCCGTACCGCTGCCCGTACTGCCTGCCGACCCGCCGTCGGGTATGCCGTTCCGGGTCTTCGCGCCGGGGGACAGGGTGCCGTCGGTCCAGGCGTAGACCCGCTTGCCGCGCACGGCGACCTGGTACTGGCGCTGGTCCCGGCATTCGGGCCGCGCCTCGGTCCGTATGCCGTCCGGCCACCACCGGGCGCCCAGATCGGGGTCCCGCACCTTCTCCGGCGTGCCCGAGGCGCACTGCGGGCCGTCCAGGGGGGTCTTGCCGAGCGTGAACCGGATCAGCCGGGTCTCGCCGGTGGTACGCACCTTCATCCGTACGTGCGTGGCGTCCTTGGGTATCCAGGACGGCAGGTCGAACTCCTGCCGTCCACGCCGCACGGGGGCCTCCGCGGCGGTCGCGAACTGCCTGCCCTTCTCATGGAACACGCGGTCGTTGACGACGTCGGTCACGGGGTTGGGCGGGAGGTTGGGCAGCGCGAAGGCGCCGATGGCGAGGACTCCCACGGTGGCGGCGGCGATGACGAGCGGACGGCGGTTCATGCCCTCAAGTCTCGGCGGGACACCCCCTCCCGCGCGTCCCTCCCCAGGACGAATCCCGCCTCTGCCGAAAGTCTCACACGCGTCATACCTGAGAGCTGTGGCCAATACCGGAGCGGTGCGGTAGCCCGGTCCAGTAACCCCTTGCCCCCCGGAGCAGTTGGCCCGAGGGCGGCCCCGGCCCCCACCCTGCCCCGGGGGCGGCCCTCCCGCCCCCACCCTGCCCCGAGGAATGCCCATGCGCCGCCGTCGCCTCGCCCCTGCTCTCGTCTCGGCGGCCACGGCCGCCCTGCTCGCCCTCGCGCCAACGGCGTGGGCGGCAGCGGCCGTTCCCGCGGACAAACCCCTGGTGCTCGACCGCTGGACGCAGACCAGTGCTGCCAGCCACGAGTCGTGGTCCGAGGCCCGCGCGCACCGGTCCAGCTGGACCGCGTACGGGTTCGACTGGTCCACCGACCTCTGCACGTCCTCCCCGGACAACCCCTTCGGCTTCCCGTTCGCCGACGCCTGCGCACGCCACGACTTCGGCTACCGCAACCACAAGGCGGCCGGACTGTTCCCGGCCGCCAAGGCCCGCCTGGACGAGGCGTTCCACGCCGACCTCACCAGGGTCTGCGCACGGTACTCGGGCACCCGCAAGGGCTCCTGCGACGGCACGGCCTGGACCTACTACCAAGCCGTCAGGCTCTTCGGCATCTCCTAGCCGCGAGCGGGACACCCCGCACCACCCGCCCGGCGAACTGGCTGAATGACGGGGTCCCGGCCGGGCGGATCCCCGGTCGGCCGGGAAACGGAGTTCCGGTCCGGCCGCCCGGATACGCCCGATGTGTCCCCCCGTGGCCCGCCGGCCCGGAGCGGCGGCTCGACGGCCGGCGGAGGCTTCGCCGAAGTGCCGGAGCCGGGCCGGCCGGCACCGCGAACCCCGCCGCACGGACACCCTGACCGCCCGCGAGGAGGCGGCGGCAGCCGGGCGGCCGCGCCCCCCGACGACGGATCCCCGGGGCTTACGGCGGCGCTACACTACTCCCGCTAGGGTGCCTCTGACCTGCACGAAAGCCCTCCCGGAGGGAGGGCTTCGCGGGGTGGAGAAGTGGTGCCCCCGGCAGGACTCGAACCTGCGGCCAAGTGCTTAGAAGGCACCTGCTCTATCCACTGAGCTACGGGGGCCGGAAGGTGGCCGTGGTGGGCCTGGAGCCCCCGGTGGGGGTGGGACTGCGGTCCGTGCCGGGTCAAGGATAGGGCTCCGGTTGCCTTGTCCCGGTTGCTTCACCCGCGTGCCACGATGTGGAGGTTCGGTGAAGCGGTCCCGATAATCGCAGGCAGGTGCGATTCTCGCATCGCTTTTGCGCCGCGACGCCCCGGGTGTTGTGTACTCGTTATGCCTGCGCCCCACTCGTCCGCCGTGCCCCGTGATGTCCCACCGGGGTGGCGGTCGGCGCGCAGAGGACGTATAAGCTTCAAAAATGGTCCCAAATTGGGCATTCTTCGCATGTGGTGACCTTGGATGTTCGGCCTCAGCTGCTCGATGCCCTGTCCGCCCTGCGCGACCGGGTCGCGTCCGTGCGTCTGCCGCTGCCCCTGCCCGGCGCTCCGCGCGCCCGCCAGACCAGAGCCGAGCTGCTCGCGCAGCTCGACGACTACCTCGTACCCCGGCTGAAGGCGCCCGAGGCGCCGCTGCTCGCCGTTGTCGGCGGGTCCACCGGGGCCGGAAAGTCCACCCTCGTCAACTCCCTCGTGGGACGGCAGGTCAGCGAAGCCGGCGTGCTGCGCCCGACCACGCGCACGCCCGTCCTCGTCTGCCATCCGGATGACCACCACTGGTTCGCCGGGATGCGGGTCCTCCCCGACCTGATGCGGGTCTGGGTCCCGCACGGAGAGGAGGAGGACGTCCGCACGGGCGCGTCCCGGCTCCCCGACCGCGGCCGCAGGGACACCCACGCGACCCGCGAACTGCGCGTCGAGACCATCTCCAGCCTCCCGCGCGGCCTCGCCATCCTCGACGCACCCGACATCGACTCCCTCGTCGTCGAGAACCGGACGCTCGCCGCCGAACTCATCTGCGCCGCGGACGTCTGGGTGATGGTCACCACCGCCTCGCGGTACGCCGACGCCGTCCCCTGGCACCTGCTGCGCACCGCCAAGCAGTACAAGGCCACCCTCGTCACCGTCCTCGACCGCGTCCCGCACCAGGTGCTCGCCGAGGTCTCCCGGCAGTACGGGGCACTGCTCACGCGGGCCGGGCTGGGCGACGTACCGCGGTTCACGGTGCCGGAACTGCCCGAGTCGGCCGGCGGGGGCGGGTTGCTGCCGGCCAGCGCCGTCGCGCCGCTGTACGCCTGGCTCGCCCACCACGCGCAGGACCCGGCCGCCCGGCAGTACGCCGTCGGGCGGACCGCGCTCGGCGCACTGGACTCCCTCGCGCGGCGGATGCCGGAGCTCGCCTCGGCCGTCGCCGCCCAGCACGCCGCCGCCGTACGGCTGACCTCGGCCGTCGAGGACGCGTACAAGAGGGAGGGCAAGCGGGTGCGCAACCGCCTCGACCGCGGCGCCGTGCTGGCCGGGGACGCGCTGACCCGGTGGCGCGGCTACCCGCTCGACACGAGCGCCGACGAACTCCTCGACTCGCTCGCCGAGTCGCTCACCGCCCTGCTCCAGTGCGCCGTCGCCGCCGCCGACGAGCGGATCGCCGACGCCTGGCGGCGCGAGCCGGCCGCCGGGGCGGTGCCGCTGCCCGCGCCCGACCGGGAGGCGGGGGAGCGCATCGGCATGTCCGTACGGCGCTGGCGGCGCGTCCTGGAGGAACTCGCCGAGGAAGAGGTGGCGCGGCTCGACAAGCAGCCGGCCCCCGACCCCGACGGCGTCGCCGCCCTCCTCGTCGCCGCCCTCCTCGGCGGCAAGCGGGCCCGGCCCGCCGGGGAGAAGCTCGCCGAACGGATCGGCGTACAGGCCGCCGTACGGCTGCGCGACCGGGGCGGGGAACTGGTCGGCGACCACCTCGACCAGGTGCTGCGCGCCGAACGCGACCGGCGGCTCGCCCCGCTGGAGGCGCTCGAAGTGACCCCGGAACCCCAGGCCGAGCTGATCGCCGCGCTGTCCGTACTGCAGAAGGAGAGGTGACGCGGTGACCGCCCTGACCGACCGGACCGACGACCGCTGGGACGACGGACTCATCGCACGCTCGCGACCCCTGCCGACGGACCGCCCGGAGAACGGATCCGAACCGGGCGACGGGACCGAGGAGGGCGACGAGGCGCTCGTACGCGCCGTCTCCGGCGCCGGCAACGACGGCGGCAAGGCGCCCGCGCCCCCGCTCAGCCCCGAGGGACAGGCGCTGCGGCTGCGCCTCGACGCACTGCGCCAGCTCGTCGGACTGTCCCGGACCCGCCTCGACGGCAAGACCCTCGCCGAGGCCGGCCGGGTACTGGACGAGGCGGCCGCACGGCGCGGCCTGTCGCCGCAGCACACGGTCGTCGCCATCGCCGGAGCCACCGGAAGCGGCAAGTCCACGCTCTTCAACGCACTCGCCGGGGTGCAGATCTCCGAGACGGGGCTGCGCCGCCCGACGACCGCCGCGCCCATCGCGTGCAGCTGGTCGGACGGGGCGGCCGGCCTGCTCGACCGGCTGGAGATCCCCGGACGGCTGCGGCGCCGGCCCCGCGAGACCTCGGAGGCGGAGGCGCTACGCGGCATGGTCCTCGTCGACCTGCCCGACCTGGACTCGGCGGTCGGCGCCCACCGCGACCACGTGGACCGGGTGCTGGCGCTGGTCGACGCGGTGGTGTGGGTCGTGGACCCGGAGAAGTACGCCGACGCCGTCCTGCACGAGCGCTACCTGCGGCCGCTCGCCGGGCACGCGGAGGTCACCTTCGTGGTGCTGAACCAGGTCGACCGGCTGCCCGGGGAGTCCGCCGACCTCGTACTCGACGACCTGCGCCGCCTCCTCGACGAGGACGGCATCGCGCTCGGCGAACACGACGAGCCCGGCGCCACGGTCCTCAGCCTGTCCGCGCTGACCGGCGAGGGCGTCGGGGAGCTGCGCGAACTCCTCGGCCAGTTCACCCAGGAGAAGGGCGCCGCGACCCGGCGCATCTGCGCCGACGTCGACCGTGCGGCCGTGCGGCTGCGCCCGCTGTACGTCGCCGACGGGCACCCCGGACCCGAGATCGGCGAAGCGGCGCGCGCCGAGTTCGAGGACCGGCTCGCCGAAGCGGTCGGGGCGTACGCGGCCGGTCTCGCGGCCGAGCGCGCCTGGCGGCGCAATGCCGGAAAGGCGTGTGGGACCCCTTGGCTGCGGCTGTGGCGGTGGTACGAGGACCGCCGCGCCCCCCGGACCCTGGCGGGCCTCGCCGCCCTGGCGGCGATCGGCGGCCGGGGCACGGTGGCCCCGGAGGCACCGGCCGAGGAAGAGGTGACCGCCCGTCAGCGGGTGGAGCAGGCCGTACGGGTCGTCGCCGACGAGGCGGTCACGGGCCTGCCCGACCCGTGGGCGCAAGCGGTACGGGAGACGGCGGTGCGCGGCGCCGAACGGCTCCCGGAGGCGCTGGACGAGAT
The DNA here is from genome assembly GCF_040296725.1 of Streptomyces sp. NPDC002044. NCBI lineage: Bacteria > Bacillati > Actinomycetota > Actinomycetes > Kitasatosporales > Streptomycetaceae > Streptomyces > Streptomyces sp. NPDC002044. Next base: position 30,160 of record NZ_JBEOXU010000058.1, on the reverse strand, counting down.
CGCGGTGACCCTCGGCGCGGCGGTGGCGGTGGCGCGGGTGAAACCGCCCAGGCCCACGTGGTGGCCGGCGGCGGTGCTCGGGCAGGCGGCCATGACGCTGCTGCAGATCTACGGCGGTCTGTGGCTGGTCGGGCAGATCGTCGGGGTCCTGGAGCCGCGGCTGATGCCGCCGGTGCTGCTGATGGTGGCCGGCATCGTCGGCGGGCCGCTGGTGGAGTGGGCCTGCTCGATCGCCGCCCGGGGCCCGGCCCGACGGTACGGCCAGGACGCGGAGCGAAGGCTGCGGCAGGCGGCGGCCGGATGCGGCCGGGCCCGGGTGCTGGAGCCGGTGGCGGCGGAACTGCTGCGCTACCGGGAGGTGCGCGAGCAGTACGCGACGGTGTCCTCAGGGGGGAACCGGTTGTCCACAACCCGTCAGTAATCCACAGGCCGCGGCGGGATCCGGCGGCTGCCCCCAGCATGGTTCCCACCCCGTGCGGACGGTCCGCGCGGCGGGGAACGAGGGGGAGGCGGCCGGGATGAACGACACCCTGGTGACGCTGGTCGGCCACGTGGCCACGCAGATCGACTACAAGGAGACGCCGAACGGTCCTTCGGCGAGGTTCCGTTTCGCGGTGACGCCGCGGTACTTCGACCGGCGCAAGGAGGTCTGGGCCGACGGAGCCACCAGCTTCTACACCGTGTGGGCGCGGCGGACGCTCGCCCTGAACCTCGCCGGGTCGGTGTCGGTCGGCGAACCGCTGGTGGTGCACGGAAGGCTGAGGGTGCGGGAGGACCCGCCCGACGGGGAGGGCAACCGGTGGTTCTCGGCGGACATCGAGGCGACGGCCGTCGGACACGACCTGAACCGCGGAACCGCTGCCTTCCGCAGGGTCGTCACGACGGACACGCCCCTGATGGTCAATCAGAGGGCGGCGGTGGGCTGAGTGTTCGAGGTGGATAGGATTCCCCGGTACTCACGGGCACCTGGGCCTTCGGCCCGAAGGGGAAGACTGTGTCGATTGCCGTTCCCGCATTCTCCGCTCCTGATTCCGCTTCTTCGCGTCCTGGCGGTCTTCCACCGGCCGGTCCGTCGTGCGCCGGCCCTCGCGCGGGCGGTACGGGTTCTCCGGCCGAGGCCGCGCGGTCCGTCGCGCGCCGCCCGCTGGCGGTGGCGCTGCTGGCCGCCGCCCTCGCCGCCGCCCCCGCAGCACAGGCGGCCGCCGACTCCGATCCGGTGGGCTCCCGGACGCCGGAGGGCGCGAGCGCCGTCCTGGACGGGCTGAAGACGTACGGCCAGGCGGTCCTGCACTCCGGCGACGGAACGGTGCGTCGGATCCCGGCCGGGCTCTACGAGATGCGGGTCGACGGCGGCGGCATGCTCCAGACGTACGGCGTCGGGGTGGAGGGCAACGCGCAGCCCCAGGCCCGGTACACCGAGAGCGGCTGGAACGGCAGCCCGCTGACGGCCAAGGGCGAGGCGGGCCGGATCCGCTGGGTCCTGGAGCACTCCTTCCCCCAGCTGAACGATCTGGCCGGGCTCGCCAAGGCCGCCGGTGCGGCGGGGCTCACCGCGGAGAGCGCCGCGGCGGGGACCCAGGTGGCCATCTGGCGCCTGGCCGACGGGGCCCGGGTGGAGGCCGCGGACCCGGAGGCCGAGAAGCTGGCCGACTACCTCCAGCGGGCGGCGGGCCTGCTGCCGGAGCCGCCCGCCTCGCTGGCGCTGGACCCGGGCGACGTGACCGGGCCGGCGGGTACGCGGCTCGGCCCCGTGACCGTCCGGACCGGCGCGCGCAGCGTGTCCGTCATCCCGGACGCGGCGGCCCTCGCGATGGGGGTGCGGGTGGTGGACGCCGAGGGAAAGCCGCTGGAAACCGCCGCCAACGGGAGCCGGCTCTACTTCGAGGTGCCCGCGGGCACCCCCGACGGGTTCGCCTCGGTCACCGTGCAAGGCGCGACGAAGGTACCGGTCGGGCGGGTCTTCACCAGCGGGGTTCCGGCCCAGGCGCAGATCGTGGCCGGCTCCAGCGAGTCGGCGGCGAAGGCGATGGCCACGGCGATGTGGCCGGCCGTTCCGGCGGCCGAGACGGCCACGGCGGGTACCGCGGCCGCCACGACCTCCGGAACGGGACCGGGGACGGCTTCGGGGGCGGACTCCGGGACGGCTCCGGGAGCGGACTCGGGGGCGGCCTCCGGAACGGGCTCCGGGCCCTCGGCGATGACCCTGGGCACACCGTCGTCCCCCCTCTCTCCGGACTCCCCGGACGAGGACCGGCTTGCGGCCAGCGGGAGCTCGGCGGCGACCCCGGTCATCGCCTCGCTGGCGGTGGGCCTGGTGGTTCTGGGCGGCCTCGTCGTACTGCTGCTCCGCAAGCGCCCGCTGGAGGGCGAGGACCAGGCCTGACCGGGGCGGGCCCGAACCGGCCCCTGCCCCGGCCCGGGGTCCGGCCCTGCCGGGGCCGTTCCGGCTCCTCCCGGGTCGGTCCGGACCGAGATGCCCCGGCCTGCCACCTGTCCGGCTGATTTCGGGCCGCCGAGCGGGGGTAGGGGCAGGAAATGGTTGATCAGGAACTGACCTGGCAAGGCACGGTCGCCCGATGGGACCGCGAACTGTTCGACACGGTGGCCCGGCGGCACTGGCCCGGGGCCGACCGGGTGCTGCCGAGGCTCGGGCGGGCCGCGAACCACGGGGTGCTGTGGGGCGGGGCCGCCGCGGCGATCGCCGTGTTCGGGTCGGCCGGAGCGCGCAAGGCCGCCGTACGCGGGGTGGCCTCGCTGGCCCTGGCCTCCGCGACGATCAACACCGTCGGCAAGTGGTCCGTGCGCCGACCGCGGCCGCTGCTCGACGGGGTGCCCGCCGTACGGCGGCTGTCGACGCAGCCGCAGACCACCTCGTTCCCCTCCGGGCACTCGGCGTCCGCCTTCGCCTTCGCCGCCGGGCTGGCGCTGGAATCGCCCGGCTGGGGTGCCGTGGTGGCCCCGGTCGCGGCATCGGTGGCGTTCTCCCGGGTGTACACGGGGGTCCACTACCCCTCCGACGTGCTCGCGGGCGCCGCGCTGGGCGTGGCGGCGGGGTTCGTCGTACGGCGGCTCGCGCGGGACGCGCAGGAGGCCCGGGTCGTGCCGGGAGACGAACGGACGGCCGTCGGGGCGCCCGCCCTGCCCGACGGGGAGGGGCTCACCGTGGTGATCAACACCGGGTCGGGCACGGCCGCCAGCGCGGGGCTCGACGTGCTGCGCTCCCGGCTTCCCAAGGCCGAGCTGGTGGAGTGCGGCGGTGCGGAACTGACCGCCGAGCTGGCCGCGGCGGCCTCCCGGGCCACCGTGCTGGGGGTCTGCGGCGGCGACGGCACCATCAACGCCGCCGCCACCGCCGCGCTGCGCGCCGGGGTGCCGCTCGCGGTGTTCCCCGGCGGCACCCTCAACCACTTCGCGCTCGACCTCGGCCTCGCCGGAGCCGCGGACACCTGCCGCGCCGTCGCCGCGGGGGAGGCCGTACACATCGGAGTGGGCCGGTTCACCCCGGGACCCGGGGGCGGGGAGTCCGGCTACTTCCTGAACAACTTCAGCATCGGCGCGTACCCCGAGCTGCTCGGCCACCGTCTGCGCTGGGCTCCGCGGATCGGCGGCGGTCCGGCCGCGCTGCTGGCGGCGTGGCGGGTGCTGCGCGCCCAGCGGCCCGTACGGCTGCGGCTGGCCGGGCGGCCCCGGAGCGTGTGGCTGCTCTTCGCGGGCAACGGCACCTATCACGGCACCGGCCCCACCCCGCGCCGCCGCGACAACCTCGGCGAGGGCCTGCTCGACCTCCGCCTCGTGTACGGCGGTGGCCGGCCCGGCCCCCGCCTGCTGGCCGCCGCGTTCGCGGGCCCGCTCAGCCGTTCCCCCGTCCACACGGCGACCCGGCTGCGCAGCCTGCGTATCGGGGACATTCCGTCCGGTACCCCGCTGGCGTACGACGGGGAGTACGCGGAGGCGCCCGTCGCGCTGGTGCTGGAGGAGCTGCCGGACGCGCTGACCGTCTACCGGCCCCGGACGTGACCCGTTCGTCTGAACCTGTTCGATCCTGGTCCTGAAGCCGTCTACAGCGGCCCCGAATCCAAGATCGTCATGTCTTGGAGCCGCCGAGGCCGCGGGCAGGACCGCGACGGGACCACCGGCATCGGCACCGGCACCGGACCACCGCCGGCAACGGCAGCGCGACCTCCCTCGGCGGCCGCGCCGGAAGCTCCCCGGCCTCCACCGGCGCCGACGGCACGGCCGCCTGGGCCGTGTCCGGCGCGCCGCTCATCGGCGGCGTGCCCACGGGCTTGTCCGCCCGTGCCGGTGCCGGCGGCGTCCGGTGATGCCCACAGGGTGAGACCCACCCCCGGCCCCGCCCCAGCTCAGGGGGTCTGACCTACCCATTCGCCCGTAGGTATGGACGGCTGGCAAGATGGGGTGTATCTGCCCACCATCGATCTGCCGGACGGTTTCTCTTGGCTGAGTTCATCTACACCATGCGCAAGACGCGCAAGGCGCACGGCGACAAGGTGATTCTTGATGACGTCACCCTGAACTTCCTGCCCGGCGCGAAGATCGGTGTGGTCGGCCCGAACGGTGCCGGTAAGTCCACCGTTCTGAAGATCATGGCGGGCCTGGAGCAGCCGTCCAACGGCGAGGCGTACCTCTCGCCCGGCTTCACCGTCGGCATCCTCATGCAGGAGCCCAAGCTCGACGAGTCGAAGACCGTCCTGGAGAACGTCCAGGACGGAGCCGCCGACACGATGAAGAAGCTGCACCGCTTCAACGAGGTTGCCGAGCTGATGGCGACCGACTACACGGACGCCCTCCTCGACGAGATGGGCAAGCTCCAGGAAGACCTGGACCACTCCAACGCCTGGGACCTCGACGCCCAGCTGGAGCAGGCCATGGACGCCCTCGGCTGCCCGCCCGGCGACTGGCCGGTCACGAACCTCTCCGGTGGCGAGAAGCGCCGTGTCGCGCTCTGCAAGCTGCTGATCGAGGCCCCGGACCTGCTCCTCCTCGACGAGCCCACCAACCACCTCGACGCCGAGTCGGTGAACTGGCTGGAGCAGCACCTCTCGAAGTACGCGGGCGCCGTGGTGGCCGTCACCCACGACCGGTACTTCCTGAACAACGTCGCCGAGTGGATCCTCGAACTCGACCGCGGCCGCGCCCTGCCCTACGAGGGCAACTACTCCACGTACCTGGAGAAGAAGGCCACCCGCCTCAAGGTCGAGGGCCGCAAGGACGAGAAGCGCCAGAAGCGCCTCAAGGAAGAGCTGGAGTGGGTGCGGTCCAACGCCAAGGGGCGTCAGACCAAGTCCAAGGCCCGTCTCGCCCGTTACGAGGAGATGGCCGCCGAGGCGGACAAGATGCGGAAGCTGGACTTCGAGGAGATCCAGATCCCGCCGGGCCCGCGTCTCGGCTCGATCGTGGTCGAGGTCAACAACCTCTCCAAGGCGTTCGGTGACAAGGTCCTCATCGACGACCTGTCGTTCACGCTGCCGCGCAACGGCATCGTCGGCATCATCGGCCCCAACGGCGCCGGCAAGACCACGCTGTTCAAGATGATCCAGGGCCTGGAGACGCCGGACTCCGGCGCCATCAAGGTCGGCGACACGGTCAAGATCAGCTACGTCGACCAGAGCCGCGCCAACATCGACCCCAAGAAGACCCTCTGGGCGGTCGTGTCGGACGAGCTGGACTACATCAACGTGGGCCAGGTCGAGATGCCGTCCCGCGCGTACGTCAGCGCCTTCGGCTTCAAGGGCCCGGACCAGCAGAAGCCGGCCGGCGTCCTGTCCGGTGGTGAGCGCAACCGCCTCAACCTGGCGCTGACGCTCAAGGAGGGCGGCAACCTGCTGCTCCTCGACGAACCCACCAACGACCTCGACGTCGAGACCCTGTCCTCGCTCGAGAACGCGCTCCTGGAGTTCCCCGGTGCGGCCGTGGTCATCTCCCACGACCGCTGGTTCCTGGACCGGGTCGCGACCCACATCCTCGCCTACGAGGGTGACTCCAAGTGGTACTGGTTCGAGGGCAACTTCGAGTCGTACGAGAAGAACAAGGTCGAGCGTCTCGGTGCGGACGCGACCCGTCCGCACCGCGCCACCTACAAGAAGCTGACCCGAGGCTGAGGTCGAAGGCCATGGCCAGACATCACTACCGGTGCCCCCTTCGCTGGGCGGACATGGATGCCTTCGGGCACGTCAACAACGTCGTCTTCCTCCGCTATCTGGAGGAGGCGCGCATCGACTTCATGTTCCGTCTGGCGCCGGGGGAGGGCAGTGAGTCCTTCACGGGCGGATCCGTCGTGGCCCGCCACGAGATCGACTACAAGCTGCCCCTCGTGCACCGCCACGAGCCGGTGCTCATCGAGTCCTGGGTGACCCGGATAGGTGCCGCGTCCCTGACCATCCGCTACGAGGTCAAGGACGAGGCGACCGACGAGCGGCCCGAGACGGTCTACGTCCGCGCCGAGACCGTGGTCGTGCCCTACAACCTCGCCGAGGGGCGGCCCCGCCGCATCACGGCCGAGGAGAAGCTCTTCCTGGAGGAGTACCTCGACAAGCCCGAGGCCCCGAAGGGTTCCGAAGGGCGCGTCGCGGCATGAGTGAGCAGTTGCGCTTCGCCGATCCCGGGGAGGCGGCGGACCTCGCCGCCTTCCTGGGCCGGCTGGTGCACTACGACCGCGCCGCCGCGGTCCGCCTCCAGGCGGGCGGCGGCGCGCTCGCCGTCTTCGGGCGGCCGCCCTCCTTCGAGGTGCTGGCCGTCCGCTCGGTCCGGCTCGCCGCACCCCTCTCCGCGCCACTGGACCTGACCGTGTCCGCCGGTGAGCTGCTGGAGTACGTGGACGAGTCCTCCGCCACGGCCTCGGTGCCCGGGCCGGTCACCGGACCGCCCTGGACCGGGGTGCTCCCGCCCCGCGGCGGCTGGCGGCAGCTGGACGGGCTGCCCGGCCCCGAGGCGGTGCGGGCCGCCGTGGCGGCCGCCGTCGCCGAGTTCCGCACCCGGGACGCGGCCCTGCCCGCGCAGCACCGGACCCGGTCCGAGCGCGACCGCATCGGCCACGAGATCTGGTCCCGCCCCCTGGGTGACACCGAGCTGCCGATGCGCGCCGTGCACGCCGCGCAGGCGCTGGGCTTCCTGCGGGCGGTACGGGTTCCGGTCCCCGCCCCCGCGTCCGTCCCCGCCCCCGCGTCCGTTTCCGCCCCCGTGACCGCTTCCGGTTCGGGGCCGGCCCCCGGGCCCGCGACGGCCGCCCGCGTTCCCCCGCCCGCCCCGGTCGCGCTGCTCGCCGCCGGGAACTGGCTGCGGCTGCGGACCCCGTACGGCTCCGTCGCCCTGCGCCGCCCCGGCGGCGCCGGAGGTCTCGGCGGCCTGCAGGTACGGCCGCTCTAGCCGGTCCCGTAGGGAGTGCGCCTCAGCCGGCGGTGTTGATCATCGACGCGGCCGCGTACGTCAGGTACTTCCACAGCTGCGCCTCGTGCTCCGGCGCCAGCCCCAGCTCGTCCAGCGCGACCCGCATGTGCTTCAGCCAGGCGTCGTGCGCCGCCGCGTCCACCTGGAACGGCGCGTGCCGCATCCGCAGCCGCGGGTGCCCCCGGTGCTGGCTGTAGGTCGTCGGACCGCCCCAGTACTGCATCAGGAACAGGGCGAAACGCTCCTCGGCGGGCCCCAGATCCTCCTCCGGGTACATCGGGCGCAGCAGCGGGTCCTCCGCGACCCCCTGGTAGAAGCGCCGGACGAGACGGCGGAAGGTCTCCTCGCCGCCTACCTGCTCGTAAAAGGTCTGCTCCTGAAGCGTGCCCCGCGGAATCTCATTCACCCGACCATCGTCTCAGACGCCCGGACGGAGGACCTGGGTCCTAGGACCCCCGGCTGACCGGCCGCAGGATCCCCGAGCGGTCGCACGCCGGCGTCCCGCGCAGGACAGTGGAGGCATGGCCGCACACACCGCGGACCCCGGGGCCCGCGATCTGCGGGAGGCCGCGCACGCCGCCCAGGTCCGCGAGCTGACCGCCGCCGGAGCGCTGGACGATCCGCACTGGCGGGCGGCGTTCACCGCGGTGCCCCGGCACGTGTTCGTCCCCTACTTCTGGACGGGCCGGGGCGCGGGTCACGAACGCCTCTGGTCCGAGGATCCCGACCCCGGGCAGCGGGCCCGCTGGCTGCGCGGGGTCTACGCCGACGCCCCGCTCGCGACCCGGCTGCGCGACGGCGAGCTGCTCTCCTCCAGCAGCCAGCCCTCCCTGATGGCGAGGATGCTGGAGGCGCTCCGGGTGCGCGACGGGGACAACGTGCTGGAGATCGGCGCGGGCACCGGATACAACGCCGCCCTGCTCTGCCACCGGCTCGGCGAGGACCTCGTGACCACCGTGGACCTGGACGAGGAGATCACCGAGTCCGCGCGGGCCCATCTGGCCCGGCTCGGCTACCGGCCCGCCGTCGTCACCGGCGACGGGGCGCGCGGATGCCCCGCACGGGCGCCGTTCGACCGCATCATGGCGACCTGCACGCTCCCGCTGGTCCCGTACGCCTGGCTCGGCCAGTGCCGGCCGCAGGCGCGCATCCTGGCCCCGCTGTCGACCGGCCTGATCGCGCTCACGGTCCGCGACGCGGGCTTCGCCGAGGGAGGCTTCCTCCAGACCCCGGCCTACTTCGTCCCGCTGCGCGGCGCCACGGCGGCGCCGGCCGGGCGGCCCGGGGCCTCGTACGGGGACCCGTACGACCTGGTGGACAACGAGCGCTTCCAGTTCCTGCTGGTGCTGACCGCGGGGGTCCTGCACCCCCGCGAGGCCCTGGACCTCTGGCGCCGGGAGGACCGCCCGGCCCGCGAACGCTTCGGCGTCACGGTCACCGCGCAGGGCCAGTGGTCCTGGCTCGACGACCCCGGGGGCCCGTACGTATGGCCCCTGGGGTCGTCCGGCGGGTCCGGCGGGGGTGGGGCGGCCGTCTAGCCGCGGCGGACGGTGATCGTGGTCCAGGCGCCGACGTGGACGCGGTCCCCGTCCGCGAGCGGGACCGGGACGTAGGGCTGGATCGGCTCCTCGCCGCCGTTGATCGTGGTGCCGTTGGTGGAGTTCTGGTCCACCACCGCCCAGCTGAGGTCGGGCTGCTGGACCAGGACCGCGTGCTGGTGGGAGACGCCCGGGTCCTCCGGGGGCACCGACAGGTCGATGTCCGGGGACTCGCCCGTGGAGGCGCGGCGGCGGCCGATGGTGATCTGGCCGCCGGACAGCGGGAGGTGCTGCTCCGGGGAGTACGCGGGCAGGTTGAGCGCGGCCGCCTCCGGGCCGCTGCGCTGCATCATCGCCATGAAGTACGAGCGGTCCGGGCCGATCGTCGCCGACCAGGAGCCGCCGCCCTGGGGCGCGAAGGACTGCGGCGGGTGGGGCTGGTGCTGCTGGTACTGCGGCTGGTGCTGTTGCGGCGGGTACTCCTGGTACTCCTGCTGCGGGGGCTGCTGCTGGTATTGGTGTTGCTGCGGTGCCTGCTGGTACTCCTGCTGCGGCTCGTGCGCGGGTGGCGGGAGCAGCCAGTCGTCCTCGCGCTGGAGCGGCTCGGCCCCGCGGTTGACCCGGGAGGGCCGCGACCCCTGGTACTCGAAGGGGTCCTGGGAGTACGCGCCGGGATGCTGCGCGGGTGTCGGCGGCGGGAGGGGCGTGACGCCGGGACCGGGGGTGCTGCCCTGGGGGAGTCGGCCGCCCTGCGGACCCTGGCCCTGGCCGTGCGAGCCCTGGCCGTGCGCACCCTGGCCGTGCGCACCCTGGCCCTGCGGCCCCTGGTCCGGGGCGGCAGGCGGGGCGTACGAAGTCGGCGTACGCGTCAGGAAGTTGTACCGGCACTCCTCGCAGAACGGAGCCATGGCCTCGCGCGGGGTCCGGCACTGCGGGCAGAGCTCGGCCTGGGTGGTCGGCTCACCGGAGGTCGGGGGGTAGCCGTAGCCATAGGAGGGCGCGGCGGGTGCGCTCTCCCGGGCAGCCATGCGGTGGCCGCAGACCTCGCACCAGTCGTCGGAGGCGGACTGGTGCCCGTTCGGGCAGGTCGGCATGGCGGCGCTTCCCCCTTCTTCTCCCTGCGTCATCACGTCAGGTCTTCTCAGGTCTTCTTCACTCGGACGGTCTGGACCGACCGGGTTTCGAGAGTCATCTCGTCGGCGTCGGTGACCCTGGCTTTCAGCCGCACAGTACCCGCCACCGCATCCACGACATCCACCACCTTCGACAGAAGCTTCGCGGTGTCGGCGTTTCCGGACACGCTCGCCAGCTGCACCGCCCGGCCGAGCTTGGCCGTGGCGCCGTCGACGTCGCCCAGTTTGCGGGCTTCCAGGCCCTGCTGGATAGCCTGCGCGAGCTCCGCCTGCCCGGTGTAGTGGGCGACTTGGGGGTTGATGGCGGTCGACGCGGCCAGGTCGTCCGTCCACACCGCCCGGACCAGCCCCTGGGCCAGTACGGTCACCGGCTCGCCGGCCGTTCCCGGCAGGACGAGCGTGGCCCGGGCCGCGAGCATCTCCTGGCCGACGGAGGCGCTCGGGACGCGTACGCACACGTGGTACTCGCGGGACTCGTCGCCCCAGGAGCCCGTCGGGTAGTCGCCGGCCCGCGGGCCCGCCTCGGTGCGGCGGTCCGTCAGGTCCTGAACGGCGGGTGCGACCTGCTTGACGTACTGGATCTCCACGCCGACCGGGGTCCACAGGCGCAGCGCGACGTCCGCGACCTCCTTGCCCATGACGTTCTCCATCATGTGCGTGAAGTCCCCGGCGAGGTGCGCCGGGTCGGCCACGATGTCGGCCGAGCCGAGCAGCGCGCTCGCGATCTGGGTGACCTCCTTGACCTCCCAGTCGGTGCCCACCCCACGGGCGTCACAGGTGAAACGGCCCGCGCACGCGTCGAGGGTGGCGCGCAGCACGGCCGGTTCCTCGTGCTCGTTGCGGCCGTCGGTGAGCAGGATGCCGTGCCGGATGACGGCCGCGGACTGGCGCAGCAGGCCGTCCGCGAGGCGCAGCCAGGTGCCGATGGCGGTGCCGCCGCCCGAGCTCAGGCCGCGCAGCGCCTCCTTGGCCTCGGCGCGGGTCGCCGGCCCGGCGACGGCGAGGCGGCCCTGGCCCGGGTAGACCTCCTTGGCCACGTGGGTGCCGGCGATCACGGCGAAGGAGGTGCCGTCGCGCAGGGTGTCCACGGCGGCGGCCGTGGCCTCGCGGGCCCCGCGCATCTTCTCGGGCGGGTACTCCATCGAACCCGAGCAGTCGACCATGATCACGACGGCTGCCGTGCCCTGGAGGGACGACGCCCGGGTGGCCGTGGCCCCGCCGGTGGAGGTGGCCGTGACGATGGCGTGGACGTCCCGCCCGCCCTCGGGCAGGAACTCGTTCTGGTACACCTCCAGCGTGAAGCGCGGGGCGCTCGGCTTGGCGAAGTTCGCCATCGGTCGGTCTCCTAGAAGGCTCGGGCGGGCTGGTCAGCCCTGCGCGCGTGGTTCCGGTTCCGCTTCGGGGCCGGCCCCCGGTTCCGGTCGGGGCTCGGCCGGCGCCGCGAACGGCACGATGGCCACGGTGACGTTGTCGTGGCCACCGCCGTCCAGCGCGTGCCCCACCAGCACCTGAGCACTGTGCAGGGGACGGACGGCGGCGTCCGCGGGGAGCACCCGGGCCATGTCCCGGGCGGACTCCGCGTAGTTCCAGAGGCCGTCGGTGCAGACGACGACCACGCCGGGGTGGTCCGGCTTGAAGGTGGCGGTGTGCGGTTCGAGGTCGTACATGTCGGCGCCGAGCCAGCCGGTGATGGCGTGGGCACGCACGTCGGCGTGTGCCTCGGCCTCGCCCATCAGTCCGGCCGCCACCATCTGGGCCGCCCAGGAGTCGTCCTCGGTGAGGCGGCGGGGCAGGGCGGCCCGGTCGTCCGGCACCCAGTACGCGCGGCTGTCGCCCACCCAGCCGATGGTCAGCAGCCCGCTGCTGACGACCGCGCCGACCAGGGTGCAGGCGGGGGCGTTCTGCGCGCCCGGGGTCTCCGGGGCCAGCGCGTTCACCGCGGTGGCGGCGGCCAGGATCGCCTCGTGCATGGCCTCCTGGGGGTGCGCGCCGCGGGGCAGCGCGTCGAGCAGGGCCTCGTTCGCGGCGGCGGCGGCGGCCGCCGACGCCTCGTCGGGGCGGCTCGCGGAGGAGACGCCGTCGCAGACGATGGCCACGGTGGCCGCGGAACCGTCGGGCAGGGCGGTGGCCGCCACGGCGAACGAGTCCTCGTTGCGGTGGTGGCGCAGCCCCCGGTCACTGACGGCGGCGACGCTGCCGAGCTCCTCCTCCTGGTGGTCCCGCTCCCGGGGCTGGGCGTGCCCGCAGTGCTCGCAGTAGCCGTCGGTGTCCACGTGTCCCGCCCGGCAGGCGACGCAGGTCTTCCCGCCGGCGGGCGTCCCCTCGGGCGGCGTGCCGTTGCCGCCCTGGCCGCCGCCCTGCGGGGCGCCGTACGGGTCCCCGTGGTCCGGGGCGGTCCCCTGCGGCGCGGCGTACGAGCCCTCGTGCCCGGAGGTCGCACCCTGCGGGGTGGCCCGGGGGCCGTCGTACCGGTGGTGTTCCCCGACCGGCGCCGGGCCGGCGCCGGTCTCCGGGCCGGAGTCCCCGGAGTCCCCGGGCGGTCTCCCGGGGTGGTCGTACCGGGCGGCGGGTGCCGGTGCCGCCGCGGGGGGCGGGGGCGGGGTGCCGTACGCCGGCTCGCCGCCGGTCCCGTACGGGGCGCCCGGGTCCGGCGGGGCGACGGTCCAGTCGGCGGGGTCGCCGGCCAGGGTCGGCGCGGCCGAGGCCACGCTGCCCCAGCCGGGGGCCGGTTCGGCCGCGTCGTAGCCGTCGCCGGCCGGCGACGGGGCGGGCGCGGGAGCCCCGGCCGGCGACGGCGGGAGCGGGATGGTCGGGTGGTCCGCGGCCGGAGCCGGGGGAGGGGCGGTGACGGCGTAGCCGCAGACGCCGCAGAAGCGGTCACCGTCCTCCAGGGGTTCCGCGCAGCCAGGGCAGCCCGACAGCCGATGCATCGACATCAATCACACCCACGTCCGGGGACGGAAACGGTTTGCCCGCTCCACCAGTTCGATCCTCTCCTCGCCCCGCTGTGCCAGCCGGGCGAGGACGCGGTACGAGCGCTCCAGTCCGAAGCGCAGTCCGCGCTCGTCGAGTTGACTGCCGAGCAGCGAGGTCCGGCCGGGGTCGGAACCCCGGCTACCCGACAGTACCCAGTCCAGGGCCGAGCCCAGAACCTCGGTCGTCAGCCGCTCGTGGCGCTCGGGGTCCAGCCCGAACCGCCGCAGCGCCTCCACCTGGTCGGAGGCGGCCCGCAGATCCGCCAGCAGCGGTTCCAGCGGCGACCGGTCGCGCAGACGTGCGCGTACGGCCGCCACCCGCGCGGCGGTGTAGTGGATGGACGCCTCCGGCACGGACTCCAGCGTGCGCACGGCCCCGTCCCGGTCTCCGGCGGCCAGCTGGACCCGGGCCAGCCCGAAGGCCGCGCTCACGAACCCCGGGTCGGTGATCCAGACCAGCCGGTAGTACTCGGCGGCGTTGTCCAGCTGCCCGAGGACCTCCGCGCACAGCCCGAGGGCGAGCTTCGGCGCGGGTTCGCCCGGGAAGGCGTCGTAGATCGCGTCGAAGGACAGGGCCGCTATCTCGTCGTCACCGGCGGCCAGCGAGGCGATGCCGCGCGCCCACACCACCCGCCAGTCGTCCGGGTGCCGTTCCTCCAGCTCCGCCAGGGTGTTCCCGGCGAAGGACAGTTCGCCCAGCTCCAGCCGGGCCCGCAGCTCGCGCAGCCGCAGCTCGGCCGAGTCGGCGGGCGCCGAGCCCAGCGCGCCCAGCAGGTCGGCGGGGGCGGAGGCGAGCAGAGCGGCCAGGAAACCGGCGTTGGGGTCGGCCGGGTCGACCAGCGGCACCGGCAGGGCCAGCGCCGTGCCCCGCGCGTCGAGCCGTGCCAGGCCCGCCGCCCGGGACTGCGCGAACACCGCCGGGGCGGGTCCGGGGCCGGACGCGGGCGGCGCCGCGTGCCGCGGAGCGGAGGCCGCGGCGGCCGGTGCCTGCCGGGGCGCGGGCACGGCGCCGCCGGTCACGTGCGTGGCGGTGGTCCCGAGCCCGGGCACCGGCGCGCCGGTCCCGTACGCGGCCCCCGCGCCGCCGGGCGGAGCGACGCCCGCCGGCGGGTACGGCCGGGATCCGGCCGGTGCGGCCGCACCCGCCGGGCCGGGGGGCGCGACGGCGCCGGGCGCGGCGGCGTACGGGACGGCCCCGGACCCGCCGGGTACGACCGGTCCGATGCCGCCGGACCCGCCGGCGCCGGCTTCCGCGACACCGCTCCCCGCGACACCGCTTTCCGTGACACCGCTTCCCGCGGCGCCCGTTCCCCCGGCGCCGCGGCCGAACGGGCCGCGCCGCCGGGCGGCCGCCGCACGTACGCCCAGGCGCGAGACCTCCAGGCCCGCCTCGTTCGCGAACAGCCGGGTGTCCGGCACTCGCAGTTCCGGGCCGAACAGCGTCGACAGCTGCGGCCGCGGCCGGCCCGTCTGGAGCGCGACCACCTCCCGCAGCACGCCCGTCAGCTGGTCCGCCATCTCCTGCGCGGACGCGAACCGCCGCCCCGGATCGGGGTCGGTGGCCCGGACGAGCAGCCGGTAGAAGGACTCGTACCTCCCGAACACCTCGATGTGCTCGGGATCCGGCAGCGAGTCCACGAACACGTTGGTGTAGCCCTGGAAGTCGAAGGTCAGGACGGCCAGCGTCCGCGCCACCGTGTACAGGTCGGAGGCGACCGACGGGCCCAGCTCGGCGACCTCCGGCGCCTGGTAGCCGACGGTTCCGTAGATGGCCGACTCGTCGTCGTCCATCCGCCGGACCGCGCCCATGTCGATCAGCTTCAGCTGGTCCTGCTGCTGGATCGCGTTGTCGACCTTGAAGTCGCAGTACAGGAGGTTCCGGCTGTGCAGGTGGCCGAGGGCCTCCAGCGCCTCGATCCCGTACGCGCACGCCTGCTCCACCGGCAGCGGATCGCGCCGCCCGTCCGGCCGGCGCCGCTCGTTGGCGATCTCCTTCAGCGACTTGCCGCCCACGTACTCCATGACGATGTACCCGTCCAGCGAACCGGTCCGCTGGTCGAGGTGCTCCACGAAGTTGTAGATCCGCACGATGTTGGAGTGCTCGATCTCCGCGAGGAAGCGCCGCTCGGAGATCGCGGCCTCCATCGCGTCCTGGTCCCCGGTGTCGAGCAGGCCCTTGAGCACCACCCACCGGTTCGAGACCGCGCGGTCGACGGCCAGGTAGACCCAGCCGAGCCCGCCGTGCGCCAGGCAGCCCGCCACCTCGTACTGGCCGTGCACCACGTCGCCCGCGCGCAGCTTGGGGACGAAGGAGTACGGGTGCCCGCACTTGGTGCAGAACCCTTCCGTCCGGCCCTGCCGCTCGCCCCGGGAACGCCCCACCGGAGCACCGCAGTCCGAGCGTGAGCAGAACCGCTTGCGCTCCGGCACCTCCGGGTTCTCCAGGACCGCCGCCGAGGGGTCAGGACGCGGCACCTCCGGCATGGTCACCAGTCCGGCGCCGAGCCGGCCGCGCCCCGAGGACGAGGGCGCCGAACCCGAGCTGCGGACCGATACCGACCGGGTGGACGCGCTGCCGGACAGCGCCCGGGACAGCCGTCCCGAAACGGAGCGCCGGGACTGCGACGAACGGGACGAGCGCGAGGACCGCGCCGACCCGGACGACCGCGCCGAGCCGTGGGAGCCCTGCGAGCCCGCCGAGCCCCGGGACCCGCCGGAGCCCAGCGAGCCCTTCGCCGCGCTGGTCATCCCCGTCGGCGGCGAGACGAGCTCCTCCGCCCCCGCGGAGACCGCGCCGACCGGCGCCAGCCCGCAGGTGTCGCAGTACAGCTCGCCGCCGCCCATGTCCTCGTAGGTCCCCGGGCAGCCGGGGCGAACGCAGGTGGTTCCGGTCAGGCTCATGCGTCCTCCTTCCCCGGCCCGGCGGGCCAGTGGTGATCCGGCAGGGGTTGCTGATGCCCCGGAGACTCCTCAGGCCCCGGAGACTGCTGGTGTTCTGAAGTCTGTTGTGGCGCCAGTGACTCGGCCGTCGCCTGCTGGTAGCGCAGGACCGCCATCTCGGCGGCCCGCAGGTCGCATGGCGCGCTCCACAGCATCCGGCGGGCCGTGTCGTACCGCTCGATCAGCACCGGGTCCTCCGCCATTCCGTGCCGGGCCACCTTCGCCTTGTACGCGTCGAGGCGCCCGCGCAGCTCGGCCCGGACCGCCAGGGGGGCCGTCACCGCCGTCAGCGACTCACGGGCCCGGCGCAGTTCCTCCTCGGCCCGCTCCTCCAGCGACTCCAGCAGCGGCGAGAGCCGGTGCCACCGGGACCGGCGCCGGTGTTCGGCCGCGGCCGCGAGCTGCTCCTGGAGCGCCGTGGGCGGACCGCTCACCGCGGGCACCTCGGACGCGGCGATCTTCGCGAGCACCTCGCCGCGCGCGGTCCGCGCCTCGGCGAGGGTCCGGTCCGCCCGTGACAGCACGTCCCGCAGGCTGATCAGCCGCCGCTCGGAGTCCTGCCGTACGTCCAGCACGGCCTCGACCTCCCGGCGTACGTCCTCCAGTGCGAGCGCCGCGCGGTCGTAGCGCCCGGTGTCGGGCCGGCCGCCGCCGGGCGCGGAACTCCCCGTGACCGGCGTCCAGAACGCCAGCGGGTCCTCGATCACCCGCGCCCGCAGCCCGGCCAGCTCGGCCGTGATGTCCTCCAGGTCGTCACCGGAGGGGTGCTCGCCCGGCCGCACGCCCACCGAGTGGGCCAGCGAGCGGGTGCGGTGCAGCTCGGCGGCGAGGAGGTCGATGCGGGCGGGCAGCGCCGACCACACCGCGTCGGCGGCCACCACCACGTCGAGCGAGCGCGCGTACAGCCCGTTCATCCGGGCCACCAGCTCGGCCAGGGAGAACCGCTCCGCCAGCGCGGAACCCTCCACCGCGGCCCCCGCGATCAGCACCCCGGGCCCGCGCAGCCGCTCGGTCAGCTCGGACAGTTCCTCGCGGTTCGGCCAGCGGCGCCGCTCGCGGATCTCCCGGGCGGCGGCCAGGGCCCCGCTGTAGGCGTCGAAGTACCTCCACAGCCGGGTGATGTCCGCGTCGGCGGCCGCCCAGCGCTCCGCCGTGAGCCCGGTCAGCGCGGCTCCCTCCAGCAGCCGGCGGCCGGCGTGGTCCTGGAGGGCGAGCAGCGAGGTCTCCACGGCCTCGTGCTCCGCGGCCAGCCGGGCCAGCGCGCGGTCGACGTCGTCCCGGTCCATCACCGCCGATCCCGCCTCCCCCGACTCCGCGCCGCCCGACCGCGCCCGCTGCCGTGACTCCGATCCCGACTCCGACTCCGCCACCGGCCTCAGCCGTCCCGGTACTTGGGCTCGGGCGGTCCGCCCACGTTGGGCAGCACGGCCCTGAGGTGCACCCCGTACGAGGTCATCCACGGGCTGCCGGCGCCGCCCGCGCGGTAGTCCTCCAGCACCTTGTTGACCCGCCGGACGAGGTCGGAGGCGTCCTTGTTCATCGCCACGCCGTAGAACTCGCGGGTGAAGGGCGAGCCGACCAGCTGCACCGAGGGGTCCTGCGCGGCCTGGCCGGCCGCGAGCGCGTTGTCGGTGACGATGCCGTCGACCTCGCCCAGCTGGAGCCGCACCAGGCAGTCCAGCTGGTTGGGCACGGTGACCGGCACCGAGCCGTACGACTGGGCCGTCAGCGTCGCCTCCGCCGTGGAACCGGCCGCGAAGCAGATCCGCTTGTCCTTCAGCGAGGTGTCGTAGCCGGTGATCGGCGACCCCTTGGGAGCCAGCACCTGCTGTCCGGCCTCGAAGTAGGCCGTCGAGAAGGCGACGTCCTCCAGCCGCTTGCAGTTGATCGTCATGGTCCGCACGACGACGTCGACGCGCCCCTCCTGGAGCGCCGGGACGCGCTGGCTCGTGGGGATGGCCCGGTATATGACCGCGTCCGGGTCACCGAGGATGTCCTTGGCGATGGCCCTGACCAGGTCGATGTCGAAGCCGTCGAGGACACCGCCGCGGGACTGGTTGAGGTAGCCCCAGCGAAAACTGTTCTGGTCCACGCCCGCCACCAGCTTGCCCGCCGCCTTGATCCGGGCGATGGTCGCCCCGTCCACGGCGGACGGTCGCAGGCTCGCCTCCGGGTTCTGGCAGGTGTCCGCCGGTGCGGCCGGGGCCACCGCCGGGGAGGCGGGCCCGCGCACCGCGGCCTGGCGGCCGCTGTCCGGGGCCGCCTGGGCCAGCGGGAGCAGCACGGCAGCGGCCGTCACCGCGCAGGCGGCGGCCATCGCGCTGACCCCGCCCCAGCCGCGCAGGCGCCGGGCGGCCCGCCGGACACCGCCGGCCCCGTCCGGTTCCGCCGGGACACCGGGGCCGCCGCCGGATCCGTTCGCCCCGGAGGCCCGTTCCGCTCGCATCCGCATCGCTCTCACCTGTACTCCGAAAGCCTGCGCCCGACACCGAGCAGCGCCGCCGCCGCGCCGAGGGCCGCCAGGGCCGCCGCGCCCGTCATCAAACCGCCCAGGGCGCCGAGCCCGTCCCGGGCCGCCCGGGTGAACTCCCGCTGCTCGTGGGCCACCGCCTCCGCCAGAGAGGCGTCCACCGTGTCGAAGGCGGCGCCGCTGCTCTCCTTGCGGGTGCCGCTCCCGACGACCTGGTCCCGGGCGGCGGCGTAGTCCCCCTTGAGGTCCGACTCCCTGGCCGCCGTGTGCCGCGCCTTCCACTGCGCCACGCCGTCCGCGGCCCGGCTCAGGGGACCCCGGCCCGCGTCGTCGTCGGCCAGCCGCAGGGCGGCCGCCAGTCCGGTGTCCAGCTGCTTCATGTTGTGCGTGAAGTCCACGTCGTACTTGTCGGACTTCTTGTCCTCGGCCAGTACGGCGCCGCGCGCGATCAGCGTCAGGTTCTCGCCGGCCCGTGCCTGGAGGGAGGCGATCCGCGCGTCGTTGAGGACCTTCAGCGACTCCTGCCCGTCCGCCCGCGCCTGGCTCAGGTCCGACCGGGCCACCGTGTGCCCCACGACCAGCCACAGCAGGACCACCAGCGAGGCCGCCGTCGCGGTGACCAGCCCGTGGTTGAAGACCCGGTTCGTGCGCCGGTAGTTGCGCCGCTGCACCCACAGCAGGGCGGCGAGCGCGAGCAGGCCGGTGCCGATCGAGGCCAGCGGCCAGGACCGGGCCTCGTCGTGGTCCGTGTAGAGCCGCCCGGTCTCCGCCTCGTAGAGCCGCTGGGCGGCGGGCAGCAGCTGGGTGGTCATCTGCTCGTTGGCGTAGCGGAGATAGGCGCCGCCCAGCGGCAGGCCCTGCCGGTTCGTGGCGCGGGCCTGCTCGATCAGCCCGGTGTAGCGCGGCAGCCCCTCGCTCAGCAGGGAGATCTGCGTACGGGACTCCTCGTCGACCCGGGTGTTGGCGGCCGCGCTCACCAGCAGCCTGGAGGCGTTGGCGATGTCCTTCTCGTAGCGCCCGCGGACCTCGCGCGGCTCCTGGCCGCCCGCGAGGAAACCGTTGGAGGAGGTCGTGTCGGCGTCCGCGAGGGAGCGGTAGATGCTGGCCGCGTCCGCGCTCAGCGGCTGGCTGCGGCCCACGACGTCCTCGGCGGCCCCGACCCGGCCGGACATCTCCCAGACGCTCACCGTGCCGAACAGCACGATCAGGGCGGCCACGGCGGCGCCGATGATCCGCAGCCGGCCGGGCTCGGTCGTCGCTGCCGCGCGCAGCCGCTCCACGCCCTCGGCCCATGCGGTGCCCCGCCCCGGCGGCCCGCCGGGCGGCCCGCCGGGACCGCCCGGCGGCGCGGGCGCGCGTGTCGTGATGGCCACCGTGCTCCCCCTCGGTCTGTGCTCCCCCGGATCGGGCCGGGAGCCTGCGCAGCAGTATGGACGTAGCGACGGCCGGCCACAGCACCGGTGGTCGATCTTGGGCGATACGTCCCCGGGGCGTCCCCTTCGCCCCTTGACCGTCAAAACGTCCCTACGACCGCCACGGTTCCAGACAGGCGGCCCGTTCGGGCGGGTTCACCCGAAACGGGCGCGGAGTTTGCTGTGGGCGAAGGGCGCGGACCCGAGCGCGTCCAGTCCCAGCAGCGCGGCCCCGAGCACCGGGGGCGCCGTGACCACCGCGATCCGGGCGCGCGGGGCGCGTTCGGCGAGGCCCGCGGCGATCCGGTCGTTCAACTGCGGGTGGCGGGCGGCCAGCACGCTGCCGCCGAGGACCACGGGCACCTCCTCGTCCAGCAGGTCCAGCCGGCGCAGTGCCACCGTCGCCATGGTCACCACCTCGTCGGCCTGCCGGTGCACCAGGGCCAGCGCCACCGGATCGCCGGCCGCCGCCACCGCGAACAGCAGCGGGGTCAGCTCGTGCCGCCGCTCGGCGGGGACGCGGCCCAGGTGCAGTTCCTCGACCAGCGCGTACATGGAGGCGAGGCCGAAGTGCGCGGGCAGCGCCCGGGCCAGTTCGGTCGGCTCGCCGCGCCCGTCCTCGGCCCGGGCCGCGAACCACAGGGCCTCCTCGGCCAGGCCGCCCCCGCCGCCCCAGTCGCCGGAGATCCGGCCGACCGCGGGGAAGCGCGCGGTCCGCCCGTCCGGTGTCGTCCCGACGCAGTTGATGCCGGCGCCGCACACCACCGCGACGCCGAGCGGCTCGGCGCCCGGCGGCAGTCCGGCGCGCAGCAGCGCGAAGGTGTCGTTGTGCACCGCCGTCACGCGGCCCCAGCCGCGGCGGCGGATCTCGTGGCCCAGTTCCCGTTCCTCCACCGGGAAGTCCGCGTTCGCCAGACAGGCCGACACGTACTCGGCGCACGGCCCGCCACCGCCCTCCCCGCGGTGGTCCAGCCCGACGGAGGCCATCGCCTCGGCCAGCACGTCGACGGCCGCGGCCACGCCCGTCAGGAACGGCTGGAAGCCCCCGGCCTGCCCGGTGGCCGTCACCGAGCCGTCCGGGGCGATCAGGGCCACGTCCGTCTTGCTGTTGCCCGCGTCGATCGCCAGCACCGCGGGGAGGGTCACAGCCATGCCAGGTGCTCCTTGTTGTGCGCGAGGAGGCGGTCGGTCAGCGCCTCGGCCCGGTCGAACTGGCCGACCAGCGGGTGCGCCAGCAGTGCCGTGAAGACCCGCTCGCGGCCGCCGCGCACGGCCGCGTCCAGCGCGAGGTCCTCGTACGCCGTCACGTGCGCGACGAGCCCGGCGTACAGGGGGTCCAGCCGGGGCGCGGCCAGTGGTACCGGGCCGGAGCGGTCCACCCGGGCCTGCACTTCGACGACCGCGTCGTCGGGGAGGAACGGCAGGGTGCCGTTGTTGCGGGTGTTGACCACCTGCACGCCGGGCCCGCCGTCGCCCAGCAGGGAGGCCGCCAGGTCCACGGCCGCCTCCGAGTAGAAGGCGCCGCCCCGCTTGGCCAGCAGTGCGGGCTTCTCGTCCAGGGCGGGGTCGCCGTACAGGGCGAGCAGTTCGCGCTCCATCGCGGCGACCTCGGCGGCCCGCGAGGGCTTGGAGCCGAGCTCCCGGACGACCTCGTCGTGCGCGTAGAAGTACCGCAGGTAGTACGAGGGCACCACGCCGAGCCGGTCCAGTACGGCGCGCGGCAGGTGCAGGTCCCCGGCGATGGCGTCCGCGTGGTCGGCCAGCAGCCGCGGCAGCAGGTCCTCGCCCTCCGGGCCGCCCCGGCGGACGCCCAGCTCCCAGGTGAGGTGGTTGAGCCCGACGTGGTCCAGGTGGATGTCGGCGGGCGCGAGGTCGAGCAGGGCCGCGAACTTGCGCTGGAAGCCGATGGCGACGTTGCACAGTCCGACGGCCTTGTGCCCGGCCCGCAGCAGGGCCCGGGTGACGATCCCGACCGGGTTGGTGAAGTCGATGATCCAGGCGTCCGGGCTGGCCCGGCGCACCCGTTCGGCGATGTCGAGGACCACGGGGACGGTGCGCAGGGCCTTCGCGAGGCCGCCCGCGCCGGTGGTCTCCTGGCCGACGCAGCCGCACTCCAGCGGCCAGGTCTCGTCCTGGAGCCGGGCGGCCTGGCCGCCGACGCGCAGCTGGATCAGCACCGCGTCGGCGCCCTCGACCCCGGCGTCGAGGTCGGAGGTGGTGGTGATCCGCCCGGGGTGGCCCTGCCGGGCGAAGATCCGCCGGGCCAGGCCGCCGATCAGCTCCAGCCGCTCCGCGGCGGGGTCGATCAGGACCAGCTCGGAGACCGGCAGGGTGTCGCGCAGCCGGGCGAATCCGTCGATCAGCTCGGGGGTGTAGGTGGAACCGCCGCCCACCACTGCGAGTTTCATGGTCATCAGCCTTTCACTCCGGTCAGGGTGACGCCCTCGACGAACGCCTTCTGGGCGAAGAAGAAGAGGACGATCACCGGTGCCATGACCAGTACGGTCGCGGCCATGGTCAGGTTCCAGTTGGTGTGGTGGGCGCCCTTGAAGGACTCCAGCCCGTAGCTGAGGGTCCAGGCGGCCGGGTTGTCCGAGGCGTAGATCTGCGGGCCGAAGTAGTCGTTCCAGGCGTAGAAGAACTGGAACAGGGCGACGGCCGCGATGCCGGGCCTGGCCATCGGCAGGACGACGCGCAGCAGGGTGCGCAGCTCGCCGCAGCCGTCGACGCGGGCCGCGTCGAGGTACTCGTCGGGGATGGTCAGCAGGAACTGGCGGAGCAGGAAGATGGAGAAGGCGTCGCCGAAGGCCATCGGGATGATCAGCGGCCACAGGCTGCCCGTCAGCCCGAGCTGTTTCGCCCAGAAGAGGTACATGGGGATGACGACCACCTGCGGCGGCAGCATCATCATGGCGATCACGAGCATCAGCGACAGGCGTCGCGCGCGGAAGCGGAACTTGGCGAGCGCGTAGGCCACGGGCACCGAGGAGACCACGGTCAGCAGGGTGCCGAGTCCGGCGTACAGCAGGGTGTTGCGCCACCAGGTCAGGAAGCCCGGGGTGTTCCACACCGCGGCGTAGTTGCCCCATTCCCAGCTGTCGGGCCACAGGTCGCGGGTCAGGGCCTGCCGGTCGCCCATGAGGGAGGTCAGCAGGAGGAAGACGAACGGGAGGACGAAGAACAGGGCGGCGGCCACGCCGAGGGAGTGCACCCCGACCCAGTGGAGTGCGGCCTTGCGGCTGTGCGGGCTCACTCACCGGCTCCGATCAGTCCGCCACGGCGGCGCATGAGGAGCGCGGTGAAGGCCATGGAGAGGGCGAACAGGACCAGCGCGATGACGCAGGCGGTGCCGTAGTCGAAGCGCTGGAACCCGAGGTTGTAGACGAGCTGGGGCAGGGTCAGGGTGGACTTGTCGGGGTAGCCGGGCTCGAACTGCTGGCCCGAGCCGCCGATCACCCCGGCCGCCACCTTCCCGGCCACGAGCGGCTGGGTGTAGTACTGCATGGCCTGGATGACCCCCGTGACGACCGCGAACAGGACGATCGGGGAGATGTTCGGCAGGGTGATGTGGCGCAAGCGCGCCCAGGCGCCGGCGCCGTCCAGTTCGGCGGCCTCGTACTGCTCCTTCGGCACGTCGAGCAGGGCGGCCATGAAGATGACCATCAGGTCGCCGATGCCCCACAGGGCGAGGGCGGTGAGCGCGGGTTTGGACCAGCCCGGGTCGGTGAACCAGCCCGGGGTGGGCAGTCCCACCGCGTCCAGCAGGGTGTTGACGGGTCCGGTACCGGGGTTGAGCAGGAAGACGAAGGCCAGCGTGGCGGCGACCGGCGGGGCCAGGTAGGGCAGGTAGAAGAGGGTCCGGAAGATCCCGGTGCCGGTCTTGATCTTCGTGATGAGCAGGCCGATGCCGAGGCCGAAGGCGACGCGGCAGCCGACCATGACCACGACGAGCCACAGGGTGTTGCGCATCGCCGGCCAGAAGGCGGGGGAGTCGGTGAAGACGTACGACCAATTGTCGAGCCCGTTGAAGACGGGCTGCCGGAAGCCGTCGTACTTGGTGAAGGAGAAGTACACGGTGGACAGGAGCGGGTAGGCGAAGAACACCGCGAACCCGATCAGCCAGGGGGACATGAAGGCCGCGGTCCGCAGCGCGGACCTCCGGCTCCGGGCCCGCGCGGCGCGTGCCGCGCGGGCGGCGCCGGCGGCCGCGTCGTCCGCGGTGTCGCGCGCGGCCTGGCGGGGGGCCCCGTCCGGGGCGTCGGGGGCCGCGCTGGGTGCGGCGGCGTGGGTCATCGGGCTACTTCGCCTTCGCGATGTCCGTGTCGATCTGCTGGTCGACCTTGGCGAGGCCGGCCGTGATGTCGGCGACGGCGCCCTTCTCGACCCCGTACGCGAAGTCCTCGAAGGTCAGCTGGTAGGTGCCGCCGTCCGCCTGGGCCGGCGTGGTGCTGGACTTCGGGTGCCGCGCGATGTCGACGAAGGTCTTGAACTCCGGGGTCAGCTGCAGCGCGGGCGACTCCAGGGCCGCCAGCGTGGACGGCACGTTGTGGATGGCGTTGGCGAAGGCCACCACCGCCTCGGTGTCGGTGGTCATGTACTTCACCAGCTCCCAGGCGGCGTTCTGCTTCGTGCCGGCCGAGGCGATGCCCATGATCGTGCCGGACAGGTATCCCTTGCCGTAGTCGGCCGCCTGGTCGTCGGGCACGGGCAGCGGCGCGGTGCCGATCTCGAAGCCGACCCCCGCCTCCTTGGCCATCGCGGCCCGCCACTCGCCGTCGATCTGCATGGCGACCTGGCCCCGGTGGAAGGGGTGTTCGGCGCTCCACTCGTCGCCGAAGGTGGTGCGGAACCGCTCCAGCTTCTCGTAGCCGCCGAGCTTCTCGACCAGGTCCTTCTGCGCGGTGAGCATCTTCGCGAAGGCGGGGTCCTTGGCCAGGCCGGCCTTGCCGTCGGCGTCGAAGTACCGGGCGCCCCACTGGGCGGCGAGGCGGGTCGGCTTGGTCTCGTACCCGTGGAAGGTGGGCATCAGCCCGACCTGCTCGTAGGAGTCCCCCTTGGGCTTGGTCAGCTTCTGGGCGACCTCGGTGAACTGGCTCCAGGTCTTCGGGGGTTCGGTGATGCCGGCGGCGGCGAAGGCGGTCTTGTTGTAGACCAGCCCGTACGCGTCGTTCAGCAGCGGCAGCGTGCACTGGTTGCCGTTGAACTGGGTGTACTCCAGCAGGGTCTTGGGGAAGACCTTCGTCTTGTCGATCCCGGACTTCTCCAGGAAGGGGTTCAGGTCGGCGAAGGCGCGGGAGTTGCAGAACGTGCCGACGCTGTCGGTGGTGAAGGAGGAGACCACGTCGGGGGCGCCGTCCCCGCCCGCCCGCAGGGCCTGGTTGACCTTGTCGTCGGTCATGTTGCCGGTGATCTTGACCTTGATGTTCGGGTGGGCCTTCTCGAACCGCGCGATGTTCTCCTCGATCGCCTTGACCTCGCTCGGCGCGGACCAGCCGTGCCAGAAGGAGAGGGTGACGTCCTTCGTCGGGTCGTCGGCGGCCGCGTTCCCGCTCTGGCCCGTACAGGCGGTGGCGAGTACGGATATCGCGGCGAGGAGGGTGGCCGCGGTGATCAGGCGTCCGGTTCTGGGCATGGCGGTGCTCGCTCTCTACGGGAGGAACTTCCGGGAGGGGTGCCAGGGGAGGTGCGGGGGAGGGCTTCCGGAGCCCCGGGGTCGCCGGGGCTCCGGGGCTCCGGCCGGGGCCGCCGGCCGGAGCCGCCGGTCGCCGGCCGGCCCCGTCAGCGGGAGGTGTCGAAGACCGCGTCGCGGGTGGCGGCGAGCGCGCTCTCCAGCGCGCCGTACAGCACCGGCCGTTCGCGCACCTGGCCGGTGACCAGGCGGGGGCGGGAGGGGGCCAGTTCGGCGAGCTCGGCCTCCAGCAGGCCGCGCAGCGGTTCACCGCCCGCGGCGATCACCGCCCCGGACAGCACCACGATCTCCGGGTCCAGTACGGCGACCAGCGAGGCCAGACCGGTGGCCAGACCGGTGGCGTACGCCTGGAGGAAGGCCAGGTACGGCCCTTCGGGCGCGGCAGCGGCCCGCGCGAGCAGCGCGACGGCGGCGGCGACCCCCGGGGCGTACGGGCCGTCGTCGGCGGCCGCTCCGCCGGCCGCCGGTCCGGGCGGGACCTCGACGCCGAGCTCCGCGGCCAGCCGGGGCAGCGTCTGGAACCCGGCCAGTTCCTGGAAGCCGCCGGAGTTGGCCCGGGTGACCTGGCGGACCAGGGGATGGCCGGGCACGGGCAGGAAGCCGACCTCGCCCGCGCCGCCGGTCCAGCCGCGGTGCAGCCGGCCGCCGAGCACGAGGGCGGCGCCAAGCCCCTCCTCGTTCCACAGCAGGACGAAGTCCTCGTGGCCGCGGGCCGCGCCGAGGTGCTGCTCGGCGACGGCGGCGAGGTTGACGTCGTTCTCGTACTCGACGGGCATCGGCAGGGCCGCCGCCAGGTCGTCGAGCAGGGTGGGGGAGTGCCAGCCGGGGAGGTGGCTGGCGTACCGGAGCCGGCCGGTCTGCGGGTCGAAGGCGCCGGGGGTGGCGATGACGACCCGGTGCAGGTCGCAGCGGTGCAGACCGGCGGCCTTGACGGCGCCGCCGAGGGCCTCGCAGACCTGGCCGACGGCCCCGGCGCCCGCGGCGTAGGGGACCTCGTGGATGCCGACCACCGTGCCGGTGAGGTCGGCGACGGCCGCCAGCACGCGCGCCGGGGTGACGTCCAGGCCGCCCACGTACGCCGCCCGGGGGTTGACGGCGTACAGCTGGGCGCTGGGTCCGGGGCGGCCGCCGTCGGTTCCGGTGGCGACGACGAGCCCGGCGGCCTCCAGACGGGCCAGCAGCTGCGAGGCGGTGGGCTTGGACAGGCCGGTCAGGTGACCGATCCGGGTCCGCGAGAGCGGGCCGTGGGCCAGCAGGAGTTCGAGGGCGGCCCGGTCGTTCATGGCGCGCAGGAGGCTGGGCGTTCCGGGCGTGGCGGCGGGCATGTCGCGGTCTCTCCCTCACCGAGATGAACTGTTAGGTAAGTTTCCTATCGTGGTTCGACCCGTGTCAATGCCGCCGCCCCGCAGGAAAAATCCTGCGGGGCGGCGGAGGCGGGACCGGAGAGACCCGGCGGGGGTCCCCGGGCGGCGGGCTACTTGGTGATCCTCGGGGCGCCGGGCGCGCTCTGCGGCGGTATCGGGGCGGTGGCCAGCGACTGCGGGGACGTCGGGTTCGCCAGCGCCGAGGGCGCGGCGACCGCGGCGGACGGGTCGGCCGGGGCGTCCTCCTCGTCCCCGTCCGGCAGACCGCCGACGATGCGGATGCCCGCCGCGTCGAAGCTCTCCTTGATCCGCCAGCGCAGCTCGCGCTCCACCGCGAACTGCTGGCCCGGCATGGTCTTGGCCGACACCTTCACCGTCATCGACGCGAGCAGCACCTCGTCCAGGCCCAGTACCTCCACCGGACCCCACAGGCGCTCGTCCCACGGCGATTCCTTCGCCAGCCCGTCGGCGACCTCCTGGACCACCTCGCGGATCCGCGGCAGGTGCTCCGTCGGCTTGACCTGGACGTCGACCGTCGCGGTCGCCCAGCCCTGGCTGAGGTTGCCGATCCGCTTTATCTCGCCGTTGCGCACGTACCAGATCTCGCCGTTGTCCCCGCGCAGCTTGGTCACCCGCAGGCCGACCTCGATGACCTCGCCGGAGGCCACGCCCGCGTCGATCTTGTCCCCGACGCCGTACTGGTCCTCCAGGATCATGAACACGCCGGAGAGGAAGTCCGTGACCAGGTTCCGGGCGCCGAAACCGATCGCGACACCGGCCACACCGGCGCTCGCCAGCAGCGGCCCCAGGTTGATGTCGAGTGCCCCGAGCACCATCAGCCCGGCCGTGCCGAGGATCAGGAACGAGGCCACCGAACGCAGCACCGAGCCGATCGCCTCGGACCGCTGGCGGCGCCGCTCGGCATTGACCAGCAGCCCGCCCAGGGCCATGCCCTCCATGGCCTCGGCGCCGCGGTTCATCCGCGTGATGAGCTTGGTCAGCGACTTGCGGACCACCGACCGCAACGCCCCCGCGATCACGATGATCAGCAGGATTTTCAGGCCCAGGTACAGCCAGTCGGCCCAGTTCTCCTCGATGAAGCTCGCGGCCTCGGTGACGCTCTCGTGCGTCTCCTTGAGTGTCGTGGACGCGTCCGGGGTGTCGGCTGCGAGCGGCAGCAGGGCGGCGGGCCAGGGCACGGCGGGAACCTCCAGGTATCGCGGCCTGCCCGCCGGGGGTCCCTCCCCGAACTGCGTCCGGGGCGGGTGTGCGGGCAGACCAACCACCCTAACGGGGCATGACCCGCGCCCCCGTCCCGTGTCCGGGGGAGAGACCAGGCTCACCCGGGGAAGAGCGGGGGTGTGGTTGAAAACACCCCGGACCCGTTACTGGTGCGTGGTGGCGCTTCGACCAGCCATAAGGAGAGACTGGAGAGCAGATCGTCCCGGCGCGAGCCACGCGCCGCCGGCGTACAAGGAGGCAGTCCGTGCCGCACGTCCTGGTCCTCAATGCGTCGTACGAGCCGCTCGGCGTCGTACCGCTCCGCCGCGCGCTCGTCCTCGTCCTGGAGAACAAAGCGGTCTCCCTGGAAGAATCCGGCGCCTTTCTGCACAGCGCGACGCGAGCCCTCCCCGCTCCCAGCGTGGTCCGGCTCAAGCGCTTCGTCCGTGTGCCCTACCGGGGCCCCGTCCCTCTCACCCGGCGCGCGCTGTTCGCCCGCGACGGGGGCCGCTGCATGTACTGCGGGGCCGTCGCCACCAGCGTCGACCACGTCATCCCGCGCAGCCGGGGCGGCCAGCACGCCTGGGACAACGTCGTCGCCGCGTGCCGCCGCTGCAACCACGTCAAGGCCGACCGGCACCTGCTGGAGCTCGGCTGGCGGCTGCGCCACCAGCCGGCCCCGCCGTCGGGCCTGGCCTGGCGGATCATCGGCACCGGCCACCGGGACCCCCGGTGGATGCCGTACCTCCAGCCGTACGGGGCCGAGGACGCCCTCGAACGCATCGGCATCGGCATCGGGGTCGCGGCGTCGTAGCCGCTCCCCGGGCGCGGAGGGCCGCGCCGCTCAGGGCTGGACCGCGTAAGCCTCCGCCGACCAGAGGCTGCACCCGAACCGCGTCGCCCGGGTGTCGCACGTGACGCGCAGGAAGCGGGTGTCCGGCGCGTCCAGGCGCAGCGACTCGGCGCCGCCGCGCGAGTCCGTCACGGCCGCGGCCGGCCGCCAGGTGACGCCGTCCGCGGAGGTCTCGACCCGGTAGGACGCGGGGTGGGCGTCCTGCCAGAGCAGCTCCACCCGGCCCACCCGGGCCGGGGCCGCCAGCTCCGCCCGCCACCACGCGCCGTCCACCGCTGGCGAGGACCAGCGGGTGGCCGGGGAGCCGTCCAAGGCCGCCGCCGCGGGGAAGTCCGGGGTCTCGTCGGCCGAGGAGCCCGCCCGCGCGCCGCGCAGCAGGTCCGGGCCGCCGGTGCGGACCACGGCCCGTACGGTCAGGGTCCGGGTCTCCCCGCCGAAGGTCACCGGGACCCGGTGGCTCCCGGGCGGGGCCGTGGCCGCCACGACGACCTCCAGCGGTATCGACGCCCGGCCGCCGCGCGGGGCCACCGCCTGCTGCGGGAGGCGCACCTCGACGCCCGCCGGGGGCCGCGCCGCGAGCGCGCCGCGGACCTCGCCCGCTCCCAGGGCGGACAGCTCGGCCATGACCCGGCGTGGGGCGCCGCCGATCTCCACGTCCACCGCCCCGCCCTCACCCAGCTCGAAGCCGGCCTGCGGGCCGTCCCCGAGCCAGGGGACCACCCGGTGCACCGCCGGGGCCGCCCCGGCCCAGGACAGGCGTACCGCGTCGGCGCGCAGGCCCGCCGTGTCCACCTGGGTCCAGCCCGAGGACGCCGCGTCGCCGACCTTGCGCCAGCCCTCGCCCGGTACGTGGGCCTCCACCGCCGCGCCCCGCAGGCCCGCCGGCAGCGGGTCCGTCATCACCGTCACCGCCGCGACCGGGCGCGTGCCGTCCAGCCGCACCGTCCAGGCGCCCGGATCCTTCGTGACGGTGCCCGTCGGGCGGACCGCGCCCGTCCAGGCGTCCGCCTCCGCCGCCGCCCTCTGGAGGAACGGGTCCAGCACGGCCCCGTCCACCGCGGCCGGGCCCGGCCGCTCCAGGCCCCCGCGGGCCGCCCCCCCCGCCCGGGCGGCAGGGCCGGCGGGCCCCCCCCCGCCCCCCGCCAGCCCCTCCCCCCGCCC
>NZ_JBEOXU010000057.1:0-37103 GCF_040296725.1 Streptomyces sp. NPDC002044 | reverse complement strand
CGGGGACTTCTCGTACTGGGACTCGGTCGCCTATCCGATGCGCTCGCTCGGCTCCACCGGTGTGTGCCCTGCTACTCCTGCCGGAGCAGCAGGGCCACCGGCCAGGCGGCCAGGAGCTCGCCCAGGGGGGCCTTTCCGGCGTACGGGGTGCCGCGCGCACCGTCCGGCCCGGCCAGCGGGACCCACCGGCCCGGCGGCAGGGGCAGCACCGTGTCCCGCCAGCCCCCGGCCCCGGCGAGCCGGTACGCGAGCCGGGTGGCCACCGCGACGAGGCCCGGCGAACGCGCGAAGGCCAGGCAGTGTTCCGCCGCCGGCCCCCGCGCGGTCAGAGGGGCGTATCCGGCGAACAGCGCCGGGCGGGCCCGGCGCAGCCGCAGGACGGCGGCCGTGAGCGCGAGCTTCTCCTCGGCGGGGCCGCTCGGCGCGGCCCCCGCGTCCAGCCGGGCCAGGGCCTCGCGGGGGAAGCGGGCCGGCCGCCGGTTGTCGGGGTCGACCAGGGCCCGGTACTCGGTCTCGGCGCCCTGGTAGACCTCCGGGACCCCGGGCATCGCCAGGTGCAGCAGCGCCGCCCCGAGCAGGTTGGCCCGGGCCGCCTCCGCCAGCTCGGGCGGGAGCCCGCCGCCGGTCCGGGCGTAGTCCGGGACGGACGCCTCGTACGCCTCGTCGCGTTCCGTCCAGCTGGTGCGCAGCGCGGCCTCACGGACCGCCTTGAGCAGCGCCTCCTCCAGGCGCGCCGGGGCCTCGGGGGCGTCTCCGAGGCCCAGCGCCGTCTGCCGGGCCACCCACGCCAGCTGGGGGTCCGCGCCCCGGGGCCGGCCCATCAGCTCCGGGGCCTGTGAGAGCGCCGAGATCCGGGCCCGGACGTCCGCGCTGCGCTTGGTGTCGTGCGTGGACAGCACCGTGCCGGACCCGGGCCAGTCCCGGTCCAGGGCCGCACAGTACGCGTGGAACTCCCCGGGCGGGACGGCCGGGTGGCCCGGCTCCCCGCCGACCTCGGTGGCCGACAGCAGGGGGGCGTACCGGTAGAAGGCCCGGTCCTCCAGGGACTTGGCGCGCAGCGCCGCCGAGGTCTGGGCGAAGCGGGCGGCGAAGGCCGGGTCGCCGAGCAGCAGTTCGCGCACACCGTCGAGGCCGCCCTTGCCGCCGGCGGCGGCCGCCGGGAGTGCCGCGGCCGCCCGTTCCAGGGCCCCCGGGTCGGGCTCCGGCGTCTCGGGGTACGGCCGGTAGACGGGATAGGCGATAAGCAGCTCCCTTACCGCGGGAGCGAGTTCCGCTCCGGCGAGCCGCTCCAGCGTGGCCAGCTCGGCGGCCAGGTCGCCGGTCAGCACCTCCCGCGCGGCGGCTGCGGCCGTCTCCTCCCACGGTGCCGTGCCGGTGAAGCCGGCATACCGGCGGGCCAGTTCGGCGGTGCCCGCCGGATCGGTGAACACCCCGTCGACCCGGTGCAGCGCGTCGTACCCGGTGGTCCCCGCGACCGGCCAGGCGGACGGCAGCCGCTCCTCGCGGGCCAGGATCTTCTCCACCACCACCCAGCAGCGCGGACCCGCCGCCTCCCGCAGCCGCCGCAGGTACTCCCCGGGGTCCGCCAGTCCGTCGACGTGGTCGACGCGGAGCCCCTCCACGACCCCGTCCCGGACCAGCTCCAGCACTGTGGCGTGGGTGGCCGCGAACACCTCCGGATCCTCCACCCGGACCCCGATCAGCTCCGAGATCGTGAAGAACCGGCGGTAGTTGAGGGCGGTCCGGGCCTCCCGCCACCAGGCGGGCCGGTACCACTGGGCGGCCAGCAGCTCCTGCGGCCCCAGGCCCGCGGTGCCCGCGCGCAGCGGGAACTCCTGCTCCCCGTGGCGCAGCACGTCCCCGTCCACCACGAGCGCGCACTCTTCGGCGGGGGCCGGGAGCACCGGCAGCAGTACCTGCCCGCCGCCCGCCTCCCAGTCGATGTCGAACCAGCGGGCGTACGGGGAGTCCGGCCCGTCCCGCAGCACCTCCCACAGCGGCCGGTTCAGCCGCAGCGGCGACGGCACCGCCATGTGGTTCGGCACGATGTCCAGGACGAGCCCGAGCCCGTGCGCCCGTGCGGTCGCCGCCAGCGCCCGCAGGCCGGCCTCGCCGCCCAGCTCCGCCCGGACCCGGGAGTGGTCGGTGACGTCGTACCCGTGGGCCGAGCCGGGGACGGCCTCCAGTACGGGGGAGAGGTGCAGGTGGGACACGCCGAGGGCGGCGAGGTGGGGCACGGCGGCCCCGGCCGCCTCGAAGGGGAACTCCGGGCGCAGCTGGAGGCGGTAGGTCGACGCCGGAGTGACAGGTGTCGGAACACCAGATTCCGAATGGAGGCTTGACTGCGGCTGGCTCATGAGAACGTACGTACCCAGCCTGCCGGATTCCGTGCCATGACCCAATGCATCCGGGTGACTGCGGCGGGTTAACGTTGCTCAAGTGGTTGGAACCGTCAACACCTATCGAAAAGTCATCGCCCTGACCGGGCCCCTACTCCCCCTCGTCTCGTTCCTCGCCCGACTGCCCGTCGCGATGTCCCAGTTCGGAAGCTTCCTCCTGGTCGCCGAGACCAGTGGCTCGCTCGCCACCGCCGGCATCGTCGGCGGCTCCCTCTCCGTGGGCCAGGTCCTCTGCGGCCCCCTCCTCGGCCGGCTCGCCGACCGGTACGGGCAGCGGCGCGTGGTCCTCACCGCCGCCGCCGTCAACGCGCTGGCCACCGCCGCCCTCGTCGCCGGGGCGCTCACGCAGCTCGCCACGGTCCCGCTCGCCGTGCTCGGCGCCGTCACCGGTGCCTCCGTACCGCTGATCGGGCCGCTCGCCCGGACCCGGTCCGTGGCCCTGGCCCACCGGGCCAAGTCCGACGAGAGCGTCGTGGGCGCCGTCCACGCGCTCGAAGGCACCCTGGACGAGATCTCGTTCGTGTTCGGTCCCGCGCTCGTGGGCATCGCCGCGCTCCTCGCGCACCCGGCCGTCGCCCTCGGCGGCGCCGCCGGACTCGTCGCCGTCTTCGGCACCGCCTACGCGCTGCACCCGACGGCCGCCGTCACCGCCGGGTCGCCCGCGCGGGCCCGCACCGCCGGGGACCGGGCCCGGCCGCCCGGCGTGGTCTACGCCGTACGCGGCTCGCTCGCCCTCCAGGGCGCCATGTTCGGCGCCTGCCAGGCGGGGATCGCCGCGCTCACCATCCGGCTGGGAGTCCCCGACCAGGCGGCCGTCGTCTACTCCGCCATGGGGGTCGTCAGCGCCGTCGTGGGCCTCGCCCTCGGCGCGCTCCCGGCCCGCTTCGGGCTGCGGCTGCGCTGGCGGGCGGCCACCGCCGCCGCGCTGGTGCTGTCGGTGCCGCTGCTGTTCACCGACAGCCTGTGGCCGCTGTACGCCGTCGTCACCGTCCTCGGCGCCGCCTACGCCCCCCACCTGATCACCGCCTTCGCGCTCATCGAACGGGCCGTGGAACCGGACCGGCTCTCCGCGTCGATGGCCTTCGCCGCCAGCTGTCTGGTCGCCGGGCAGGCCACGGCCCTCTTCGCGTGCGGCCGCCTCGCCGAGTGGTACGGACCCGCCGGGGCCTTCGCCGTGGCCGTCGGCGCGGCAGCGCTGTGCCTGACCCTGGCGCTCGTCACCCGGGTGCCGGCCGGCCGGACGCACGGCAGGGCCTTCATCCCGGCGCAGCAGACCGGCTCCCCGGCCCCGGGGGAGCCCGCTGCCGGGGAGCCCACGCTCGGGGAGCCCGCCGCCTACGCCGGCCGCTGAAGCACCACCAGACACCGTCCCGTCAGCGCCACCCGGTCGCCGGCCGCGAACTGCGGCCCGGTGCCGGGTGGCAGTACGTCCGGCCGCGCCGTGTCCACGACCAGGCGCCACTGCGCGCCGTGACCGGCCGGAACCGTGAAGTCCTGCGGTTCGGCGCCCGCGTTGAACATCAGCAGGAACGAATCGTCGGTGATCCGCTCCCCACGGGTCCCCGGCTCGGAGATCGCCTCCCCGTTGAGGAACACCGTCAGCGCCTTCGCGTGCTGCGCCTGCCAGTCGCGGGCCCTCATCTCCTCGCCGTGCGGGGTGAACCACGCGATGTCGGACAGCTCGTCGTGCGTCCCCTCCACCGGCCGGCCGTGGAAGAACCGCCGCCGCCGGAAGACCGGGTGGTCGCGGCGCAGCCACACCATCCGCCGGGTGAACTCCAGCAGGGTCGGCGCCGGTTTGCCCGGCTCGGGCCAGTTCACCCACGCCAGCTCGTTGTCCTGGCAGTACGCGTTGTTGTTGCCGCCCTGCGTGCGGGCGAACTCGTCGCCGTGGCTGAGCATCGGCACGCCCTGCGACAGCATCAGGGTGGCGATGAAGTTGCGCATCTGGCGCTCGCGCAGCTCCTGGACCTCCGGGTCCTCGGTGGGACCCTCCACCCCGCAGTTCCACGACCGGTTGTGCGTCTCCCCGTCCCGGTTGCCCTCGCGGTTGGCCTCGTTGTGCTTGTCGTTGTAGGAGACGAGGTCGTTCAGGGTGAAGCCGTCGTGGCAGGTCGCGAAGTTGATGGAGGCCAGCGGGCGCCGCCCGTCGTCCTGGTAGAGGTCGGAGGAGCCGGTCAGCCGTCCGGCGAACTCGGCCAGCGTGCGCGGCTGCCCGCGCCACAAGTCCCGTACGGTGTCGCGGTACTTGCCGTTCCACTCGGTCCACAGCGGCGGGAAGTTGCCCACCTGGTAGCCGCCCTCGCCGAGGTCCCAGGGTTCGGCGATCAGCTTCACCTGGCTGACCACCGGATCCTGCTGCACCAGGTCGAAGAACGAGGACAGCCGGTCCACCTCGTGGAACTGGCGGGCCAGCGTCGCCGCGAGGTCGAAGCGGAATCCGTCCACGTGCATCTCGGTCACCCAGTACCGCAGCGAGTCCATGATCAGCTGGAGCACGTGCGGAGACCGCATCAGGAGCGAGTTCCCCGTGCCCGTGGTGTCCATGTAGTGCCGCTGGTCGTCCGTCAGCCGGTAGTACGAGGCATTGTCCAGCCCGCGGAAGGAGAGCGTCGGGCCCAGGTGGTTGCCCTCGGCGGTGTGGTTGTAGACCACGTCGAGGATCACCTCGATCCCGGCCTCGTGCAGCGCCCGTACGGCCGACTTGAACTCCAGCACCTGCTGGCCGCGGTCGCCGGAGGCGTAGCCGTTGTGCGGGGCGAAGAAGCCGATGGTGTTGTAGCCCCAGTAGTTGCTCAGCCCGTCGTTGACCAGCCGGTGGTCGTTGACGAACTGGTGCACCGGCATCAGCTCCAGCGCCGTCACCCCGAGCTTGGTGAGGTGCGCGATGACCGCCGGGTGGGCGAGCGCCCCGTACGTGCCGCGCAGTTCCTCGGGCAGCTCCGGGTGGTGCATGGTGAGGCCCTTGACGTGTGCCTCGTACAGCACGGTGTGGTGGTACTCGTGCCGCGGCGGCCGGTCGTCGGCCCAGTCGAAGTACGGGTTCACCACCACCGAGCTCATGGTGTGCGGGGCCGAGTCCAGGTCGTTGCGCGAGTCGGGCCGGCCGAAGTGGTATCCGTACACCTGTTCGCCCCAGTCGACGCGGCCGGCGACGGCGCGGGCGTACGGGTCCAGCAGCAGCTTCGCCGCGTTGCAGCGCAGCCCGCGCTCGGGCTCGTACGGGCCGTGCACCCGGAAGCCGTAGCGCTGGCCCGGCATGACGCCCGGCAGATAGGCGTGACGGACGAAGGCGTCCGTCTCGCGCAGCTCCACGGCGGTCTCCGAGCCGTCGTCGTGGAGAAGACACAGCTCAATGCGGCGGGCGGCCTCGGAGTAGACCGCGAAATTGGTGCCGGCGCCGTCGTAGGTGGCGCCCAGCGGATACGCCTGTCCAGGCCATGCCTGCATAGAAAACGACTCTTCCCATCCTGCTCCGGCTGATCCGGCTGGACCACGTCACTGCCAGATCTTCCCCGAAAGAGGGCCCCCACGCGTGGACTTGGGTTGCTCCTACCGGGTGACCCGGAGAGCTGACGGTCGGGTCAGCGGACTGTGTGGGCATCGGATAATGGGTCAACCGGCAGCCGGTGTACGGGCCATCGGGCTGCACCGGGCCGCGCGCGCGGAGTACCCTTCCGTGATCACTGGAGACGGGCGTCCAGACGCAGAAGGCGGTGCACGGGTGAGCTCGGGAGGTCTGGAGCTGCCCCCTGGTGACAGCGGTCACGAGGGTGGCCCGGCAGACGCCACCGGAGGCGGGGCGGCGGGGATCCCGGCCGGTGCGGTCTCCCTGGCGGGCGGACCGGAGGAGGCCCGCGAGGTGCGGGCCGGAGCCGAGCTCGACTGGGGCGCGGAAGCCTGGAGCGAGGTCCGCACCCGGGCCCAGCGGGCGGGCCGGGCGTACATCTGGCTGAACCTCATCGAGCAGCGCCTGCGGGCGGTCGTCGGCGCGGTGCTGCGGCCGATCTACGAGCCGGTGCACGGCGGGGACGACTGGGTGGTCGCGGCGGCCGGCCCCGCCGGACAGGAGTGGGTGCAGCGGGCCGTCGCCGTGCGCGAGGTCAGCCGGCGCAAGGGCTACCTGCTCGACTCGGCCGACGACAACGTGCTGAGCTTCCTGACGCTGCCCCAGCTGCGCGAGCTGATGGTCCAGCACTGGCCCTGTTTCGAGCCGTACTTCGACGACCGGCGCGAGATCGAGCTGGCCCTGGACGAGCTGGAGGTCACGCGGAACGTGGTCTCGCGCAACCGGGCGCTGTCGCGCGCGGTCCTGGAGCAGGCGGAACGTGCCTCGGCGCGGCTGCTGGAGGTCCTGGGCGGCGGCGCGGGCAGCCCGTCGGCCGACCGGCTGCCGATCGACGCCGTCGAGGACCTGGTGGGCGACCGGTACGCGGACGTCATCTCCGTCCACCCGGACCGGGTGCGCCTCCAGCGGCAGCTGCCGGCGGAGGACCTGTTCGGCGGCGCCCGCAGGCTGGACGCGATCGGCATAGGACTCAACCTGCTGGTCCAGAACTTCTCCGGCCGAAGACTCGTCCGGCTCAGCGAGGCGGGCTGCCGGGTGCGGCTGGTGTTCCTGAACCCGGCGAGCAGCGCGGTCAAGCGGCGCGAGCGGGAGCTGGGGCTGCGCAAGGGCGAGCTGAGCCGCTCGGTGGAGATGAACATCCTGCACGTGCGGCGGGTACGGGCCGGGCTGCGCGACCCCTCGCGCTTCGACATCCACGTCTTCGACGAGACCCCGCGGTTCACCGCCTACCTGGTGGAGGGGGAGTCCTCGGGCATCGCGGTGGTCCAGTCCTACCTGCGGCGGGCCCGGGGCATGGAGGCCCCGGTCCTGGTCCTGCGCGGGGGCGGGCGCGGGGCGCCGAAGGACTCCGAGCACGGGTTGTTCACGACGTACCGGGAGGAGTTCGAGTCGGTGTGGGAGGACTCCCGGCCGGTCTCGTGAACCCGGCGCAGGTGCGGGGCGGGGGCCGCCGAGGGGGGCGTCGTCCGGCTTGTCAGTGCCCCGTGTCAGGCTGAAAGCCGTTGACCGAAGGCGT
The DNA here is from genome assembly GCF_040296725.1 of Streptomyces sp. NPDC002044. NCBI lineage: Bacteria > Bacillati > Actinomycetota > Actinomycetes > Kitasatosporales > Streptomycetaceae > Streptomyces > Streptomyces sp. NPDC002044. The sequence continues at coordinate 29,620 of NZ_JBEOXU010000057.1, read as the reverse complement.
ACGGGGGAGGGGCACGGGGTGGAGGACTGGCACGGCACGGGGGACCGGTACGGCGGTCTGCCGATCGGAATCGGCCTGAATACGGCCGGCATGGAGCAGGGGACACCGCTGCGGCGGCGGCCGGCGGGCACCGCCGGAACGGGGGCGGCACGATGAGCTGGATCAGCGGACCCCTGGTGGCCTTCGACCTGGAGACCACCGGCACCGACGTCGAGACCGACCGCATCGTCACGGCGGCGGTCGTCCGCCTGGACCCGGACGGCGCCGTCGCGGAAGAGCGGACCTGGCTGCTCGACCCCGGGGTCGCGATACCCGAGCAGGCGTCGGCGATCCACGGCATCTCGACGGAGCACGCCCGGGCCCACGGGGTGCCGGCCGTCTCCGCGGTGGAGGAGATCGCGCGGGCCGTGGCCGACGGACTGCGCTCCGGGACACCCCTGGTGGTGATGAACGCCCGCTACGACCTGTCGCTGCTGGACCGCGAGTGCCGGCGGCACGGAGTGGAGTCGATCAGCGAGCGGCTCGGCGACGCGCCCTCGCCCGTCATCGACCCGCTGGTGATCGACAAGCACGTCGACAAGTACCGCAAGGGCAAGCGGGCGCTGTACGCGCTGTGCGCCCACTACGGCGTGTCGCTCGACGACGCGCACGACGCGAAGGCCGACGCCGTGGCCGCCGCCCGGGTGGTGCGGCGCATGGCCGAGCGGCACCGGCCCGTCGGCGCGATGCCCCTGGCGGACCTGCACGACCTCCAGGTGCGCGCGGCGGCCGAGCAGTCGGTCTCGCTCCAGGCCTACCTGCGGCGCACCGCGGACCCGGCGGCGGTCGTCGAGCCGGCCTGGCCGCTCATCCCCCGGAGCCGGTGACCGCGCCGGCCGCGGGCGCCGGCCGGTACGGCCCGGCCGACGGGGTCGCCGGCGCGGTGGGGGCCGAGGGGCCGGTTGGGGCCGACAGGCCGGTGGGGGCCGACGGGCCGTTCGCGGCTGACGGGCCGCCCTAGAAGGCGTGCCAGCGCAGTTCCCGGTCGCCGTCCCGGAGCGAGGCCACCCGGCGGCGGAACTCGGCGAGCGCGGCCGGGTTGACCGGCGCGTGCTGGGAGACCCAGGCGCAGCTGGCCGTCTCGCGGGCGCCGCGCAGGACCGCGCAGCCCTCCCAGTCGCGGACGTCCCAGCCGTACGCCGTCACGAACTCCCCGTACGCCCCGGCGGGCAGGCCGTACCGGTCGAGGGAGAGGGCCATCACCACCAGGTCGTGCTCGCGCAGATCGGCCGACACCGTCTCCAGGTCGACCAGGACCGGCCCGTCCGGACCCACGTGCACGTTGCGGGTCAGCGCGTCGCCGTGGACGGTGCCCGGAGTCAGACGCGGGGTCAGGGCCGCGACCTCGCCGGCGTAGGCGTCGCGCCGGGCCCGCAGGTACGCCGCGTCCGCCGGGTCGACGGCGTCCCCGGCCAGCCGCAGCCAGCGCTCGACCCCGCCCAGCAGGTCCCGCGGTGGCAGGACGAACGGCGGTGCGGGCAGCGCGTGCACGGCGCGGAGCAGGGCCGCGAGGTCGCGCGGGCCCGGCGGCCGTACGGCCTCCGGGAGCCGGTGCCACAGCGTCAGCGGATGCCCGTCCACCAGCCGCGGCTGCGGCTCGGCCGCGCGGACGGCCGGGATGCCGGACGCGGCGAACCAGTCCGCGACCGCGAGTTCCCGTTCGGCGCGCTCCAGCAGCGCCGCCTCCCGGCCGACCTTCACCACCAGGTCGCCGACGGCGAAGACGGCGTTCTCGCCGAACGCGAGGAGGACCGGCGGCTCCGAGAGGCCCGCCGTCGTCAGTACGTCCCTGGCCTGCGCCTCGTCCATGCCGTTCGTCTCGTCCCTTGCCGCGGCGTCGTGGGTGCGCCCAGTCTCGCATCCCGGCGGGCGCTGCCGGAGCCCCGTACCGGGGGTGGTCAGGCCGGGGGCGGCGGCTTTCCCCACGACGGGTCGACGAGGCCGGGGAGTTCGAGCAGGGAGTCGATGGAGAAGTCGGCGACCTGCCGGACGGTCTCGTCGTCGGCCCACCAGTGGCCCCAGGGGCCGCGGCGCAGGTGCGCGGTCAGCAGGCCGGCCCGGGCCGCGGGGAAGATGTCGTTCCGCGGGTGGTCGCCGACGTACAGCGTCTGGCCGGCGGGGGCCTGGGCGGCGCCGACCACCTGGTGGAAGAAGTCCGGACCGGGCTTGGAGACGCCCCACTCGGCGGAGGTGACGACCAGGTCGGCGGGCAGGTCCAGGGCCCGCAGCAGGTCACCCGCCTTCGCGGACTGGTTCCCGGCGACGACGACGCGCACCCCCATGGCACGCAGGGCGCCGAGCGCGGGCCGGACGTCGTCGTACAGGTCGCTCGCGTCGAGCCGCTCACCCCGGCCGGCCGCCTCGCGCGCCGCGTACTCGGCGGCCGGGTCGAAGCCCGGTTTCAGCAGCCGCAGGGCGTCGGAAGGGTCCCGGCCGTCCACGACGGCGACGCCGACGAGCGCGGACACCGTGTGACGGGGGACGCCGAGCCAGTCCGCCCAACTGCCCCAGTGGCGGTCGTCGCGGACCAGGGTCTCGCCGACGTCGAGCACGACAGTGCGGATCATGCCCGCCACCCTAGGCCGTCCAGGTACTCCGGGCCTCCCGCGGGGGCCACCGCCGACGGGGGTACAGGCCGGCGCAGCCGGAGGCACGGAAGAAGGGGAAGACGGCTTGGTGCCATGGCCGGGCCGGGCCGGATCGCGGTTGCACGAGACGTCTCGTCTCGTTAGGCTCGGATCATGACCTCCGCGAAGCCCGCCCACATCGCCATGTTCTCCATCGCCGCCCACGGACACGTGAACCCGAGCATCGAAGTGGTCCGGGAACTCGTCGCGCGGGGCCACCGCGTCAGCTACGCCATCCCCGCCTCCTTCGCCGAGAAGGTCGCGGAGACCGGCGCCACCCCGGTGATCTGGACCTCCACCCTCCCCACCGACGACGACCCCGAGGCGTGGGGCACCGAACTCATCGACAACATCGAGCCCTTCCTCGACGACGCCGTCCAGGCGCTCCCGCAGCTCGCCTCCGCCTTCGCCGGTGACGAGCCGGACCTCGTCCTCCACGACATCACCGCCTACCCGGCGCCCGTGCTCGCGCACCGCTGGGGCGTCCCCGCCGTCTCGCTCTCGCCGAACATGGTCGCCTGGGAGGGGTACGAGGAAGAGGTCGCCGAGCCGCTGTTCGCCGAACTGAAGGCGTCCGGGCGCGGGCGGGCGTACTACGCGAAGTTCGCCGCCTGGCTGACCGGGCACGGCCTCGGCGACGACGTCGACCGCTTCCAGAGCCGCCCGCGCCGCAGCATCGTCCTGATCCCCCGGGTGCTCCAGCCGAACGCCGACCGGGTCGACCCCTCCGTGTACACCTTCGTCGGCGCCTGCCAGGGCTCCCGTACGGACGCCCGTGAAGGCTGGACGCGCCCGGCCTCGGCCGAGGGCAAGAAGGTGCTGCTGGTCTCGCTCGGCTCCACCTTCACCAAGCAGCCCGCCTTCTACCGGCAGTGCGTCGAGGCCTTCGGGGACCTGCCCGACTGGCACGTGGTCCTCCAGATCGGCAGGTTCACCGACGAGGCGGAGCTCGGCCCGGTCCCCGCCAACGTCGAGGTCCACCACTGGGTTGCGCAACCGGACGTCCTGCACCAGGCCGACGCCTTCATCACCCACGCGGGCGCCGGCGGCAGCCGCGAGGGCCTCGCCACCGCCACGCCGATGGTCGCCGTACCCCAGGCCGTCGACCAGTTCGGCAACGCCGACGTGCTCGCCTCGCTCGGCGTGGCCCGGCACGTCCCGATGGCCGAGGCGGACGCGGCGACCCTGCGGGAGGCGGTCCTCGCCCTGGTCCGGGACCCCGCGGTCGCGGCCCGCTGCGCGGAGGTCCGGGCGCGGATGGCCGAGGAGGGCGGCACGGCGCAGGCCGCCGACCTCATCGAGGCCGAACTGTCATAGCCGGTCACTAGGGTGCCCCCATGACGAAGAAGGACTCGGCCGTGACATACGCGGCGCTGCTGCGCGGGATCAACGTCGGCGGAAGCAGGAAGGTCCCCATGGCGGAACTCCGCGCGGTGCTGGAGGGGCTCGGCCACGGCGGCGTACAGACCTACCTGCAGAGCGGCAACGCCGTGTTCAGCAGCGCCCGGCAGGACCCGGCGGCGCTCGCCCGGGAGCTGGAGGCGGCCATCGAGGCCCACTTCGGGTTCCGGGTGGCGTGCCTGGTGGTGGACGGGGCGTACCTGCGGGCCGTCGCCGCGGCCTGTCCCTTCCCGGCGGCCGAGCTGGAGGGCAAGCAGCTGCACGCCACCTTCTGCTCCGAGCAGCCCGGGCCGGAACGGTTCGCCGCCCTCGACGCGGCGGCCTACCTCCCGGAGGAGTTCCGGGTCGGCGACCGGGTCGTGTACCTCTACGCGCCGAACGGGCTGGGCCGCTCCAAGCTGGCCGAGGCCCTCGCCCGGCCCGCCGTCGTCAAGGGCATCGACGCGACCACCCGGAACTGGAACACGGTCGCCAAGCTCGTCGAGCTGACCGGCGCCTGACCCGAGCCCGCCCCGAGCCCGGCCCCGGCCCGATCCTGCCCCGACCGAATCCGACCCGCCCCGACCGGACCCGACCGAAAGCGGCCCGCCGAGGCGCCGGTTCGGTCACGGCCGCCCGGACGCGCCCGCCCCGGAGGCTCCCGCGGGCGCGGGATGTGCCAGGCTCGGGGCATGCGTTACATCATCATCGGCGCGGGCGCGGTCGGCGCCACCATCGGCGGACGGCTCGCGGAGGCGGGCGGCGAGGTCGTCCTCGTCGCGCGCGGCGCGCACGCGGAGGCCCTCACGGCGGACGGACTGCGGCTCACGACGGCCGAAGGGACCCGGGTGCACCGGCTGCCCGTCGTCGGCGAACCCGCCGAGCTGGGCGAACTGCGCCCCGACGACGTGCTGCTGCTCACCGTCAAGACCCAGGACGCGATCGTCGCGCTCGACACGTGGGGCGACGCCGAGGTCTCCGGCGGCGGCACGGCCGCCCAGCGGCTCCCCGTACTGTGCGCGCAGAACGGCGTGGAGAGCGAGCGCCTCGCCCTGCGCCGCTTCGCGCGGGTGTACGGGGTCTGCGTCTGGATGCCCTCCACCTTCCTGGAGCCGGGCGTGGTCCGCGCCCTGTGCGCGCCGCTGACCGGCATCCTGCACCTGGGCCTGGCCTCCGGCGGCGCGGACGCCCTGGCCGGGGCCGTCGCCGCGGACCTCGTGAAGGCCGGGTTCGCGGCGCCCGTGGTCACGGACGTGATGCGCTGGAAGCACGCGAAGCTGCTGGGCAACCTGGGCAACGCGATCCAGGCGACGACCGGCCCCGAGCCAGACCCGGCCAAGGCCGCCCTGCTCCTGCGGGCGATCCGCGAGGCCAAGGCGGTCTTCCTCGCGGCGGGCATCCCGTACGCCTCCGAGGCCGAGCAGGCGGACGCCCGCGACGGCGAGGTCGAGGAGCCCGCCGGGGTCCGCGGCGGCTCGTCGTGGCAGAGCCTGGCGCGCGGGACCGGCACGGTGGAGGCCGACTACCTCAACGGGGAGGTCTCCCTGCTGGGCCGGCTGCACGGGATGGCGACACCGGTCAACGACGTGCTGCGGCACGCGGCGAACATCCTCGCCCGCGAGGGGCTGCCGCCGGGCGCGATGTCGATCGCGGACCTGACGGCACTGGCGGACGAGGCGGCGGCCCGCGGATAGCGACGGGCCCAGGGGGTGTCGTCGAACTCGTTCCTGCCGTGCGGGCGTACGGAACGACTGTGACGACACCCCCTACGCCACCAGCGTCCGCCGGCGGGCCGGGAGGCGGGCGGCCGCGTCGTAGCGGTCCAGCAGCAGGCGGGCCAGTTCCGGGGCCGCGCCCAGCACGTCCGCGACGAGGTCCGCGCCGGCCGCTTCCGCGCCCGCCGCGATGCGGTCCGGGAGCCGGCCGGGGGCGATGACGTACGGGGCCACCACCACGCGGCGGTGGCCCTCGGCGCGCAGCTCCCGTACGGCGTCCTCCGTACGGGGCAGGGCCGCGGAGGCGAACGCAGGCCGCACGGCGCACCAACCGGTGTGCCGCCACTCCCGCGCGGTTTCAGCGATCACTGCGATCGCCTCCGGGTCGGAGGATCCGGCGGACGCGAGCACCACCGCGGTGGTGGCGCGGTCCGCCGGGGTGAGACCGGCTTCGGCGAGCCGGCGTTCGAGGGCCGAGACCAGCAGCGGCGACGGGCCGAGGACCTCGGCCATCCGCACCGTGAGCCCCGGCAGCCGGGCCGTCGACTCCGACAGCACGGCCGGGACGTCGGCCTTGGCGTGGAAGGCCCGGGTCAGGAGGAGCGGCAGGGCCACGACCTCCCGTACACCGCAGGCGTGGAGCGCGGACAGCACCTGCTCGACGCGCGGGGCGTTGAAGTCCAGAAAGGCCGTCTCCACCCGCAGCCCGGGCCGCAGCGCCCGCGCACGCCGGGTGAGGGCGTGCACGGTCGCCGCGTGCCGCGGGTCGCGGCTGCCGTGGGCGATGACCAGCAGGACGGGTCGTGCGCGGTGCATGGCGCTGCTCAGCTCTTGACCAGCAGGCCGCGGCTGCGCAGCACCCACCGCTCGACCGGGCTGAAGATCAGCAGGTCGATGGCGATGCCGACCACCAGGATCAGCAGGATCGCGAGGAACACGCCGGGCAGGTCGATGTTGTTGCGGCCGTTCTCCAGCAACTGGCCCAGGCCCAGGCCCAGATCGGGGGAGCTGGCGATGATCTCGGCGGCCATCAGCGAGCGCCAGGAGAAGGCCCAGCCCTGCTTGAGGCCGGCCAGGTATCCGGGCAGCGCGGCCGGCATGACGATGTGCCGCGCGCCGCGCAGGCCGGTGGCGCCCAGGGTGCGGCCGGCCCGCAGGAACAGCGGCGGGACCTGGTCGATGCCGGAGACGAGGCCGTTGGCGATGGACGGGACCGCGCCCAGCAGGATCACGGTGTACATCATGGCGTCGTTGAGGCCGAACCAGAGCACGGCCGGCGGCACCCAGGCCACCGAGGGCAGGGACTGCAGGCCCTGCAGGATCGGGCCGATCGCGGCGCGGACGAACTTCACCCGGGCGACGATCAGGCCGAGGGGGGTGCCGATGGCCAGGGCCAGCAGGAAGCCGAGCAGACCGCGCGAGACGCTGGTCCAGATGACCTCCAGCAGCGTCCCCTTGTTCCACATGTCGGCCAGGCTGTCCCACACGGCGGAGAGGGCGGGCAGCTTGGTCTCGTCGGTGATCTCCGCAGCGACGAGGATCTGCCAGACCAGGAGGACCAGGCCGACGGCCAGGAGCGGCGGCAGGACCTTCTTGACGAGGACCTCGCGGACCGGGGTGCGGTGGGTCTCGACCGCGTCCAGCGCGTCGAGGCCCGCCTCCAGGCCCGCCAGGTCGTCGGTCTTGCCCTTGGCCGCGACCTTCGGGGTGGTGTCAGTGCTGGCCATGGCGGCGGATCTCCCCACGCAGGTGTTCAGTGATCTCAAGGGACAGCTCGGCGACGTCCGCGTCCTCGATGCGGCGCGGCTGCGGGATGCCCACGGTCCACTCCTTCGCGATCCGGCCGGGCCGCGAGGAGAGCAGGACCACGCGCTGCGCGAGCCGTACGGCCTCGCGCACGTTGTGCGTGACGAAGAGGACCGACAGGTTCGTCTCTTCCCAGATGCGGGTGAGCTCGCCGTGCAGCACGTCGCGGGTGATGGCGTCCAGCGCCGCGAACGGCTCGTCCATCAGCAGCAGTTGGCTGTCCTGGGCGAGGGCCCGGGCGAGGGCGACGCGCTGGCGCATGCCGCCCGACAGCTCGTGCACGCGCTTTCCGTACGCGCCGCCGAGCCGGACCAGCTCCAGCAGCCGCTCGGCCTCCGGCCTGCGGTCGGCCTTGGCCACCCCGCGCAGACGCAGGGCGAGTTCGATGTTCTTGCCCGCGGTCAGCCACGGGAAGAGGGCGTGCTCCTGGAACATGAGGGACGGACGGCCGCCGGGGGTCGCGATGGACCCCGCGGACGGCTTGTCCAGCCCGGCGACCAGGTTCAGCAGAGTGGACTTGCCACACCCCGAGGCCCCCAGGATGGTGACGAACTCTCCGGGAGCGACATCGAGACTGATGTCGTCCAGGACGAGCTGCGATCCGGCCGGGCCGGAGAAGGACTTCGAGACGTGCTCGATGCGCGCGGCGTGCGCGTGCTGCTCCGCTACGGTGCCCTCGGCAGCCTTGGCAAGCGTCGTGGCCATGGTCGTCACCTCCTGGGGTTGCTGGACTACGGGGTTACTTGGCGCCGAGACCGGCGTCGGAGACCTCGGGCTTGCCCGCGGCCTTGAGCACCTTGTTCAGGAGCGACAGGTCGTAGATGCCGGCCAGGTCGGGCTGCTCGATGAGCTTGGCCTTGACCGCCCACTCGGACTGCGTCTTCAGCGTCGACGCCAGCGGGTCGTCGGTGATCGCGATGCTCGGCCACGCCGGGTCGATGACCTTGGCGTCCAGCGGCTTGCCGCCCTCCGCCGCCAGCTTCGCGTTCGCGGAAGCCTTCGCCTTGTCCGGGTTGGCGTTGATCCACTCGTTGGTCTTCACCGTGCCCTTGAGCACGGCCTCGACGACGTCCGGGTGCTCCTTGAGGAACTTCTGCGACACGATGATGTTCGTGATGACGAACTTCTTGTCGGGCCACAGGTCGGTCTCGTCGAGGAGGACGGCCGCGCCGTCGGAGACGAGCTTGGAGGCCGTGGGCTCCGGCACCCAGGCGCCGTCGATCGAGCCGCTCTTGAAGGCGTCCGGGGTGACCTTGTTGTCCGTGCGGACCACGGAGACGTCGCCCTTGCCGGACTCCGGGTCGACCGTCCAGCCCTTCTCGGAGATCCAGTTGAGGAACGCGACGTCCTGCGTGTTCCCCTTCTGCGGGGTGGCGATCTTCTTGCCCTTGAGGTCGTCCAGGGTCTTGATCTTCGCCGGGTTCACGACGAGCTTGACGCCGCCCGAGGCGGAACCGGAGATGATCCGCAGGTTGGAGCCCTTGGACTTCACGTAGCCGTTGATCGACGGGGAGGGGCCGATGAAGCCGATGTCGAGCGAGCCGCCGTTGAGGGCCTCGATCTCGGACGGGCCGGCGTTGAAGGACTGCGGCTTGATCGTGGTGCCGTTCAGTTCCTTCTGGATCAGGCCCTCCTGGAGGCCGACCAGCGCGGTGGCGTGCGTCAGGTTCGGGAAGTACCCGATGCGGACCTCGGTGGCGGAAAGCTTCTTGCCGGCGTCGGCGGCGACGTTCTCCTTCGCGGGAGCGTCGTCCTTCTTGGCCTCGGAGCCGTAGCCGCACGAGGCGAGCGCACCGATCAGGAGCGGCAGGGCGGCAGCGGCGACGAGGCCGCGGCGCAGACCGGTCTTACGGGAAGGCGCAGTACGGGTGGTGGTACCGGTGGCAGGCACGGGAGGGCTTCCTCTCGACGCGTCATGGCTTCACGACGCGGGTCTTCGTCTACGGAGCGGGGACGGGTACGGCTGGTGGGGGGTGTGGGCGCGCAGGCAGTGCGCGTACGTCATCGCGCACATCGCGCCACCCCTCCCTGGCCGCTGCCGAGGGAGCCGCTGCCCACGCGGCCGCCCTCCTTGGCGAAGGTCGAGTAGATGTCGGACAGCATGCTTAGAAGTCCCACCCTTCTTCGTCCGCCTGCACGGTCGTCTCGGCCTTGGAGGCGAAGGACTCGCCCGCCATGCCGGCCGCCAGGGTCGTTCCGTCGGCCGGGTCGATCAGCAGGAAGGACCCGGTGCGGCGCGAGTCGGCGTACGCGTCGAGCGCGAGCGGCTCGGCGGTGCGCACGACGACGCGGCCGATGTCGTTGGCCACCAGCTGCCCGGGGTTCGGGTGCTGGGACAGGTCGTCCAGGGTCAGCCGCGAGGGGATCTCCTTGACGATCGCCTTGACCGTGCGCGTCGTGTGCTTGATCAGCACCCGCGCGCCGACGGCCAGTGGCTGGTCCGCCACGTGGCAGACCGTCGCCTCGACGTCCTGCGTGGTGGCCGGGGCGCTCGCGGACGGCGCGATCAGGTCGCCGCGCGAGATGTCGATGTCGTCCTTCAGGCGCAGCGTCACCGACTGCGGCGCCCAGGCGATGTCGACGCTCTCGCCGAGCGCGTCGATGCCCTCGATGGTGCTGGTGCGGCCCGACGGCAGGACGGTGACGGCCTCGCCGACGCGCAGCACGCCGGAGGCGATCTGGCCGGCGTAGCCGCGGTAGTCGGGGTGGTCCGCGGACTGCGGGCGGATCACGTACTGCACCGGGAAGCGCGCGGGGCACGCGGTGAGGTCGTGGCTGACCGGGACGGTCTCCAGGTGCTCCAGCACCGTGGGGCCGCCGTACCAGTCCATGTTCGCGGACGGCTCGACCACGTTGTCCCCGGCCAGGGCGGAGATCGGGATCGCGGTGATCTCCGGGACGCCCAGGTCGGAGGCGTACGCGGTGAACTCCTCGGCGATGGCCGCGAAGACCGGCTCGGCGTAGTCCACCAGGTCCATCTTGTTGACGGCCAGGACCACGTGCGGGACACGCAGCAGGGCCGCGACGGCCGCGTGCCGGCGGGTCTGCTCGATCACGCCGTTGCGGGCGTCGACCAGGACCACGGCCAGGTCGGCGGTGGAGGCGCCGGTGACCATGTTGCGGGTGTACTGCACGTGCCCGGGGGTGTCCGCGAGGATGAACCGGCGGCGCGCGGTGGCGAAGTAGCGGTAGGCGACGTCGATGGTGATGCCCTGCTCCCGCTCGGCCCGCAGGCCGTCGGTGAGCAGCGCGAGGTCGGGTGCCTCCTGGCCGCGCTGGGCGGAGACCGCCTCGACGGCCTCCATCTGGTCGGTCAGGACCGACTTCGAGTCGTGCAGCAGGCGGCCCACCAGGGTGGACTTGCCGTCGTCGACGGAACCGGCGGTCGCGAAGCGCAGCAGTGTGGTCGCCGCGGCGTCGGCGAGGCCGGCGACCTGTTCGGTGGTGCTGGTCATGTCTAGAAGTACCCTTCGCGCTTGCGGTCTTCCATCGCGGCCTCGGACATCTTGTCGTCGGCGCGGGTCGCGCCGCGCTCGGTGAGGCGGGAGACGGCGATCTCGGCGATCACGGCGTCCAGCGTGGTGGCGTCGGAGTCGACGGCGCCGGTGCAGGACATGTCGCCGACGGTGCGGTAGCGGATGAGGCGCGTCTCGGGCGTCTCGCCCTCCTTCGCACCGCCCCAGCCTCCGGCGGTCAGCCACATGCCGCTGCGCTGGAACACCTCGCGCTCGTGGGCGAAGTAGATCTCCGGCAGTTCGATGCCCTCGCGGGCGATGTACTGCCACACGTCCAGCTCGGTCCAGTTGGACAGCGGGAAGACGCGCACGTGCTCGCCCGGGGCGTGGCGGCCGTTGTAGAGCTGCCACAGCTCGGGGCGCTGGCGGCGCGGGTCCCACTGGGAGAACTCGTCGCGCAGGGAGAAGACGCGCTCCTTGGCGCGGGCCTTCTCCTCGTCGCGGCGGCCGCCGCCGAACACCGCGTCGAACTTCAGGCTCTGGATCGCCTCCGTCAGCGGCAGGGTCTGCAGCGGGTTGCGGGTGCCGTCGGGGCGCTCGCGGAGCGTGCCCGCGTCGATGTAGTCCTGGACGGACGCCACGTGCAGGCGCAGGCCGTGCCGGGCGACGGTGCGGTCGCGGTACTCCAGCACCTCGGGGAAGTTGTGGCCCGTGTCGACGTGCAGCAGCGTGAAGGGGACCGGCGCCGGCGCGAACGCCTTCAGCGCCAGGTGCAGCATGACGATGGAGTCCTTGCCGCCGGAGAAGAGGACCACCGGCTTCTCGAACTCGCCCGCCACCTCGCGGAAGATGTGCACGGCCTCCGACTCCAGCGCGTCCAGGTGCGACAGCGCGTACGGGGCGTCGGAGCCGGAATCGGTGTGCAGGTGTGCGGCCGTGGTCATGCCAGACCCCTCTCGGTGAGCAGCGCGTGCAGGGCCGAGGCCGACTCCCGCACGGTCTGCGTGTGCGACTCGATACGGAGGTCCGGGGACTCCGGGGCCTGGTACGGGTCGTCGACCCCGGTCAGACCGGAGATCTCGCCCGCCGCCTGCTTGGCGTACAGGCCCTTCACGTCACGCTCCGAGCAGACCTCGACCGGGGTGGCCACATGGACCTCCAGGTACGGGGTGCCCTCGGCGGCGTGCCGCTTGCGGACGGCCTCGCGGCTGTCGGCGAAGGGGGCGATCACGGGCACGAGCGCCGTGACGCCGTTGCGCGCGAGGAGTTCGGCCACGAAGCCGATCCGCTGCACGTTCGTGTGCCGGTCCTCCCGGCTGAAGCCGAGGCCGGCGGAGAGGAACGCGCGGATCTCGTCCCCGTCGAGCACCTCCACGCGGCGGCCGCCGGCGCGCAGCCGCTCGGCCAGCGCGTAGGCGATCGTGGTCTTGCCCGCGCTCGGCAGCCCGGTCAGCCACACGGTGGCGCCCTGGTCGCTCACGCTCATCTGGTTCTTCTCCGTCGGTTCCGTACGAGTGGGGGGTGTCGTCATCAGCCGTGCAGTCCGCACTCGGTCTTGCCCAGGCCGGCCCAGCGGCCCGACCGCGCGTCCTCGCCCTCCGCGACCCGGCGGGTGCAGGGGGCGCAGCCGACGGAGGCGTAACCGTCCGTCAGCAGCGGGTTGGTGAGCACGCCGTGCTCGGCGACGTAGGCGTCCACGTCGTCCTGCGTCCAGCGGGCGATCGGCGAGACCTTGACCTTGCGGCGCTTCTCGTCCCAGCCGACCACGGGGGTGTTCGCCCGGGTCGGGGACTCGTCGCGGCGCAGGCCGGTCGCCCAGGCGTCGTACGCGGTCAGGCCCTCTTCCAGCGGCTTGACCTTGCGCAGCGCGCAGCACAGGTCGGGGTCGCGGTCGTGCAGCTTCGGGCCGTGCTCGGCGTCCTGTTCGGCGACGGTGCGGCGCGGGGAGAGCGTGATGACGTTGACGTCCATCACGGCCTCGACCGCGTCACGGGTGCCGATGGTCTCCTCGAAGTGGTAGCCGGTGTCGAGGAACACCACGTCCACGCCGGGGAAGGCGCGGGACGCGAGATGGGCGACGACCGCGTCCTCCATGGAGGAGGTCACGGCGAACTTCCTCCCGAAGGTGCCGGCGGCCCAGGTGAGGATCTCCAGCGCGGAGGCGTCCTCCAGGTCCCGGCCCGCCCGCTCGGCCAGCACCCTCAGCTCAGCGGTCTCCTGAACCGTCGTCATATCTCGTCCCCTCCAGTGCCGTTGGCCTGAACGCCCCGGGACAGCAGCCCGAGGTACTTCAGCTGGAAGGCCCGGTTGCAGGCCCTGCATTCCCAGGCGCCGTGACCCGTCTCGTGGGGGAACAGGTCCTCGTCGCCGCAGTAGGGGCAGTAGAACGGTGCGGCGCGCTCGCTCATTTCAGGTCCTCGTCCCCGGCGCGGGTGACCCACGCGGCGAAGCGCTCGCCGTCCTCGCGCTGCTCCTGGAAGCGGGTGACGACCCGCTCGACGTAGTCGGGCAGACCGGCCGAGGTGACCTTGAGGCCGCGGACCTTGCGGCCGAAGCCGGCCTCCAGGCCGAGGGCGCCGCCCAGGTGGACCTGGTAGCCCTCCACCTGGTTGCCGTCGTCGTCCAGCACCAGCTGGCCCTTGAGACCGATGTCCGCGACCTGGATACGGGCGCAGGCGTTCGGGCAGCCGTTGATGTTGATGGTCAGCGGCTCGGTGAACTCCGGCAGGCGGCGCTCCAGTTCGTCGATCAGGGAGGCGCCGCGCGCCTTCGTCTCGACGATGGCCAGCTTGCAGAACTCGATGCCGGTGCAGGCCATCGTGCCGCGGCGGAACGGGGACGGCGTGACCCGCAGGTCGAGCGCCTCCAGCGCCGCGACGACCGAGTCGACCCGGTCGGCCTCGATGTCGAGGACGATCATCTTCTGCTCGGCGGTGGTGCGCAGGCGGCCGGAGCCGTGCTGCGCGGCCACGTCCGCGATCTTGGTGAGGGTGGCGCCGTCGACGCGGCCCACACGGGGCGCGAAGCCCACGTAGAAGCGGCCGTCCTGCTGCTGGTGGACGCCGACGTGGTCGCGCCACTGGCCGGAGGGCTGCTCGGGGGCGGGGCCGTCCGTCAGTTCCCGCTTCAGGTACTCGTCCTGAAGGACCTGGCGGAACTTGGCCGGGCCCCAGTCGGCGACGAGGAACTTCAGCCGGGCGCGGGTGCGCAGCCGGCGGTAGCCGTAGTCGCGGAAGATCGAGATGACGCCCTCGTAGATGTCCGGGACCTCGTCTAGGGAGACCCAGGCGCCCAGGCGCACACCCAGTTTGGGATTGGTGGAGAGGCCGCCGCCGACCCAGACGTCGAAGCCGGGGCCGTGCTCGGGGTGGTTCACGCCGACGAAGGCGATGTCGTTGATCTCGTGCGCCACGTCGAGCAGCGGCGAGCCGGAGATCGCGGACTTGAACTTGCGCGGCAGGTTGGAGAAGTCGGGGTTGCCGACGATGCGGCGGTAGATCTCGTCGATGGCGGGGGTGCCGTCGATGATCTCGTCCTGCGCGATGCCGGCGACGGGCGAACCGAGGATGACGCGGGGCGTGTCACCGCAAGCCTCGGTGGTCGAGAGGCCGACCGCCTCCAGGCGGCGCCAGATCTCCGGGACGTCCTCGATCCGGATCCAGTGGTACTGGACGTTCTGGCGGTCGGTGAGGTCGGCGGTGCCGCGGGCGAACTCCTCGGAGATCTCGCCGATGACGCGCAGCTGCTCGGTGGTCAGCCGGCCGCCGTCGATGCGCACGCGCAGCATGAAGTACTTGTCGTCCAGCTCCTCCGGCTCCAGGATCGCGGTCTTGCCGCCGTCGATCCCGGGCTTGCGCTGGGTGTACAGCCCCCACCAGCGCATGCGGCCGCGCAGGTCGTTGGGGTCGATCGAGTCGAAGCCCGCCTTGGAGTAGATCGTCTCAATGCGTGTCCGCACGTTGAGACCGTCGTCGTCCTTCTTGAACTGCTCGTTGCCGTTGAGGGGCGTGTGGTGTCCGACGGCCCACTGGCCCTCGCCGCGGTGACGGCCGGTCTTGCGGCGCGCGGCTGCTGCGGGAGCGGCGGCTGCGGTCGTTTCGGGGGTGGCGGCCATGGCGGTACGTCCTTCTTCGGCGGCTCAGGGCGGAGGCAGGGGGAGGGCGGCGCGCGCCCCTGTCACGTCGGCGTCGCTGAGTGGGTGCGGCTGGTTGCCCGCGCCCGTGCCGGGGTGGCCGGCGGGCAGGGCGGTGTGCGGCCTTCAGGGGGCCGCGGTGACCGACGCTTCCGCGGCGGCGGTGCCGGGGGTGCGGCGATGTGCGGCGGTGGCTGGTTCCGTCAGCGCGCCGGACATATGGCGCTGGACATGCGGCCGAGGTCGACGTGCCGCCGACTCACCAAGGCAATTCCAGCTCCATTCATGACGGAAGCGTGTCATGTGCCGATTGGACGAGTCCACTACTGTCCACGATATGGACGAAGTCGTCTCGTATCGCGGGATGGCGTGACCGGGGTCACGCGGCGGGCCCCTTCCGGTTCGCGCGGAGCCCCCTCCGGGGCCGCTCGGAGCCGAGTGCCGTGCCGGGCGCCGCGCCCGGTGGACCCCTCCGGCCACGGCGCTAGGCGCCGGGCCACGGTCCGGGGGTCTCGGACTCTTCCTTCGATTCCGTTTCCGTCGCGAACAGCTTGAATCCGCGCCGCTGGTAGTTCGCCATCGCCGTGGGGCCGTCCTGGCTGCACGTGTGGACCCAGACGCGCCGCGTCGGCTCCCGGTCCGGCCAGCGGGACGCCAGGTCCCAGGCCCGGGCGACGCCCAGCGACAGCAGGTGCCCGCCGATGCGGCGGCCGCGGAACTCCGGGAGCAGGCCGAAGTACATGATCTCCACGACGCCGTCGTCCTGCGGGTCGAGTTCGACGTAGCCCGCCGGCGTGCCGCGGTCGTACGCCACCCACGTCTCCACCCCCGGCCGGCCCAGCTGCTCCACCCACTGCGCGCGGGTCAGGGCCAGCCGGTCCGTCCAGTGGATGTCGCCGCCCACCGAGGCGTAGAGGAAGCGGCTGAACTCGGGGGAGGGGACCTCGGACCGGACGACGGTGACCTCCGGACCCGGCGCGGCCGCGGGGACCAGGTCCCCGGGCGAGGACATGTCCAGGGACCAGGTGGTGAGGGTGATGGTGCTCATGCAGGTCAGGGAATCACGCCGGACCCGGTACGGACCAGGCGGGCCCTGATCACCGCCGGGGCGGACCACCTCCACCGCCACGTCGTCGGCGAAGCGGTACGGCCGGGCCGTCTCTAGCCGGCGATCCGCGCCCGTTCCACGACGGCGCCGAGGTCCAGGCTGTGCGGCAGCGTGCCGAACGCCGCGCCCCAGTCGCCGCCGAGCCGCGAGGCGCAGAACGCGTCCGCCACCTCCGGCGGGGCCCACCGCACCAGCAGCGAACCCTGGAGCACCAGCGCCATGCGCTCCACGACACGGCGGGCCCGCGCCTCGATGCCGTCCAGGTCGGCCAGCTCCGTCAGCAGCCCCTTGATGGCCGCGTCGAGCCGGTGGTCGGCGCCCCGGGCCAGACCGACCTCGGTGAGGAAGGCGTTCAGCGCGTGCGGCTCCCGCTGGAGGGCGCGCAGGACATCCAGCGCCTGCACGTTGCCCGAGCCCTCCCAGATGGAGTTCAGCGGGGACTCGCGCAGCAGTCTCGGCATGCCGGACTCCTCGACGTAGCCGTTGCCGCCCAGGCACTCCAGGGCCTCCGCCACCATCGGCGTACAGCGCTTGGTCACCCAGTACTTGGCCGCGGGCACGGCGAGGCGCAGGAACGCCTTCTCCTGGTCCGTGCCGGCGTCGTAGGCCGCCGCGAGGCGCAGCGTGAGGGTGGTGGCCGCCTCCGACTCCAGGGCGAGGTCCGCGAGCACGTTGCGCATCAGCGGCTGCTCGATGAGCGGTGCTCCGAAAGCAGAGCGGTGCTCCGCGTGGTGCACGGCCTGCGTCAGCGCCTGCCGCATCAGCGAGGCCGAGCCGATGACGCAGTCCAGCCGGGTCGCCGCGACCATCTCGATGATGGTCCGCACCCCCCGGCCCTCCTCGCCCACCCGCCGGGCCCAGGTCCCGTCGAACTCGACCTCACTCGAGGCGTTCGACCGGTTGCCCAGCTTCTCCTTCAGCCGCTGGATCGCGAACACGTTCCGTGTGCCGTCCGGCAGCACCCGCGGCACCAGGAAGCACGTCAGCCCTCCCGGTGCCTGCGCCAGCACCAGGAACCCGTCGCACATCGGCGCCGAGCAGAACCACTTGTGCCCGGTGAGGAGGTACTCCCCGGAGGCGTCCAGGGGCACCGCCGACGTCGTGTTCGCCCGTACGTCGCTGCCCCCCTGCTTCTCCGTCATCCCCATGCCGAACAGCACGCCGGCCTTCTCCCCGGCCGGCCGCAGGCCCCGCTCGTACACGTGCGAGGTCAGCCGCGGCTCCCACTCGGCGGCCAGCTCCGGATCGGCCCGCAGCGCCGGCACGGCGGCGTGCGTCATCGACACCGGGCAGCCGTGCCCGGCCTCGGCCTGGGACCACACGAAGAACCCGGCCGCACGGCGCAGGTGCCCCGCCGGGCGGCCCCAGGCGTCGGTGAGCCCGGAGGTCACGGCGTGCCCGAGCAGCCGGTGCCAGGCCGGGTGGAAGTCCACCTCGTCGATCCGGTTCCCGTACCGGTCGTGCGTGCGCAGTTCCGGCGGATGCGCGTTCGCCTGTTCACCCCACTCCTGGGCCTGCGCGGAGCCCGCGGCGCGCCCGAGCGTCGTGAGCTCCTCCCTTACCTCCCCCAGGAGTTCGGGGTCCGCGGAGGCGAGGTGCCGTTCCACGCCCTCCGTGAGGGCGCGATCGCCCCCGTAGACGTCGTGGCCCACCAGGGGCGGGGCCTGGTTGCTGACTGTGTGGGTGGTGGCTGCCATGCGGATACCGTAAGGACGTGCAGCCAGCAAAAGAAACACCCGAGCGGATCCCAGGACGGCTCCACCGGGCCCGCGCCCTCTACCGCAACGTCTCCAAGCGGAAGATGGCCTGGCTGCTGCTGAAGGACACCGTCAACTCGTGCATCGAGTACCGCATCCTCGGACTCGCGGCCGAGGCGGCCTTCTTCACCCTGCTCTCGCTGCCCCCGCTGTTCCTCGGCCTCCTCGGCCTCCTCGGCTACGTGGACGGCTGGACGGACACCGCGTCCGTCCAGAGCATCGAGGAGAACATCCTGCGGGCCGTCGGCACGGTGCTCTCCGACCGGGGCGTCAACGACATCGCCAGGCCCATGCTGGACGACGTCACCAGCCGGGGCCGCCCCGACCTGATCTCGCTCGGCTTCGCCTTCGCGCTGTGGTCGGGCTCCCGCGCCGTCAACGTCTTCATCGACACCATCACCGTGATGTACGGGCTCGACGGCCAGCGCGGCATCGTCAAGACCCGGCTGCTGGCCTTCCTGCTGTACATCATCGCCCTGCTGATCGGCGCGATCGTGCTGCCGCTGATGGTGGTCGGCCCCGACGCGGTGGTCCGGCTGGTGCCCTGGAGCACCGAGGTGATCGCGGTGCTCTACTGGCCGACGGTCACCGTGCTGTCCATCGCCTTCCTGACCACCCTCTACCACGTGTCCGTCCCGGTGCGCTCGCCGTGGATCGAGGACGTGCCGGGCGCGCTGGTCGCCCTCGCGATGTGGGTGCTGGGCTCGTTCCTGCTGCGGATCTACCTCACCAACACCGTGGAGGGTCCGACGATCTACGGATCGCTGGCCGCGCCGGTCGCCATCCTCCTGTGGATCGGCATCTCGGCCTTCGCCGTGCTCGTCGGCGCCGCCGTCAACGCCGCCATCGACCGCGTCTGGCCGTCCGTGGCCACGGCGGCGGCCCGCGAGGCGAACGAGCGGGTCCGCGAGGCGGAGGCGGCGCAGCTGATCGCGCGGGCCGCCGCCTGGCGGGCGATGGCGGAGGGCGAGTCGGAGGACGACGAGGACGACGGGATGCCGTCGGAGTTCCCCGAACGGTGGTCGAAGTTCCTCCCGCCCGAGGACTACACCTCCAGGATCCGCAAGCACTGACCGGCGGACCCCGCCGGTCGGTTCCCGGTGCCGTGACCGGAAGGGTCCACCGGGTCACGGCACTAGCCTGGTCACATGTACGAGGAAGCGCGCTCGGCGGCCGTGCCCGGAGCCGTGCTGTGGCGGGCCGGGGGCCCCGGCGGCGGCTCCGGCGGCATGGTGCTGCCCGACGGGTGCATGGACCTGCTGTGGGTGGACGGGCGGCTGCTCGTCGCCGGCACCGACACCCGGCCGCACCCGGCCGGGGAGGTCCCCGGCGGGGTCTTCGCCGGGATCCGGCTCGCGCCCGGCACCGCCCCCGCCCTGCTCGGTGTACCCGCGCACGTCCTGCGGGACCGGCGCGTCGAGCTCGCCGAGCTGTGGCCGGCCCGCGAGGCACGCCGCCTGGCCGGGCTCGTCGGGGCGTACGGGGACCCGCGCGCCGGGCTGGAGGAGCTGGCCGCGCGGCGGGCCGCCGCAGCCGGGCCGCCCGACCCGGTCACCGCCGAGGTCGTCGCCCGGCTCCGCGCCGGGGAGGCGGTGGCCGCGGTCGCCGCGGCCGTGGGGCTCGGCGAACGCCGGCTGCACCGGCGCTCGCTCGACGCCTTCGGGTACGGTCCCCGCACCCTGGGCCGGGTGCTGCGGATGCGGCGGGCCCTCGCGCTCGCCCGGTCCGGGATGCGCTATGCCGAGGTCGCGCACGCCGCCGGGTACGCCGACCAGGCCCACCTGGCCCGCGAGGTCCGCGCGCTGGCGGGGACCACGCTGAGCGCCTACACCGCGGGATCCGGATCCGCCGGGGCCGGACCGAGCACCTACGAGGGCTCGGTGGGGGCTCCCGGGGCCGCCTCCGAGGGGGCGAACAGCGAGACCCCGCAGCCGTCCGGGTCGAGGACCACGGCGTAGCGCTGGCCCCAGAAGGCGTCCCACGGCTTCAGGTGGCCCGGGTGCCCCGCGGCGGTCAGCTCGGCGTACAGCGCGTCCACCTCGGCGGGGGAGTCGCACAGGAAGGCCAGATCGCGGCGGCCGTCGTCGGTGGGCCGGACCCAGGACGGGTCGAAGGAACGCACGGTGTCCTCCGTGTCCCATCCGATCCGCAGCCCGCCGGGGAGCACGGCCTCCACGTGCGGCTGCTCCTCGGCGCCGGGCGGAACGTCCAGGCCGAGGCGGCGGTAGAAGGCGAGCGAGGCGGCCATGTCGGAGACGACCATGCCGATCATGTCGAGTCGAGGAGTCATGCCGCCAGCGTAGGTACGGCCCGCGGCCCGCGTCTTGAAGGAAACGGACATCCGGCCGTGCCGCGGACCCCGTTGCCCGGAGCGGTCGTCCGGCCGCGGCCGGACTTCATCAGCGGCACCGGGTACCTCCCCGTGCGGTTCGGCTGACGGCTGACGGCGGGCGCCGGGCCCGGCCACCGCCCCGGGGCGGTGGAAAAGAAGTGGCCTCCGCCCGCGGGACCTTGTTACGGTGGATCCGTTCCCGCCGACCGGTGCGGAACAGCCAGTTGTGCATGACCCGGAGGTGAGTTCGTTGATGACTGTCGTCGCGCAGGGCGCTGCCCGCACTCAGAAGACCATCAATGTCACTTCCGTGGTCTCCGGCTGACCTCACACACCTCCACGCGCCGGGCGCGTGCCGCCGGGGCCACCCTGTGAAGGGTTTCCCTTGTCTTTCTCCTCCCTCTCCTCCTTCCCGCAGGCTCCGCTCCCGCACGCCCTCGCCGCCTTCGGCTGGGACGACGCGTGGGCGGCCGAGTTCACCCCGTACGCCGAACAGGGCCTCGTCCCCGGCCGCGTCGTACGGGTCGACCGGGGCCAGTGCGATGTCATGACCCCCGACGGCGCGGTCCGCGCCGACACCGCCTTCGTCACCCCGCACGATCCGCTCCGGGTCATCTGCACCGGTGACTGGGCCGCCGTCGAGCCGGCCGGTACCCCGCGGTACGTGAAGGCGTACCTGCCGCGCCGGACCGCCTTCGTACGGTCCACCTCCTCGCAGCGGTCCGAGGGGCAGATCCTCGCCGCGAACGTCGACCACGCGATCATCGCCGTCTCCCTCGCCGTCGAGCTGGACCTGGGGCGCATCGAGCGGTTCCTGGCGCTGGCGTGGGAGTCGGGCGCGCAGCCGCTGGTCGTCCTCACCAAAGCGGACCTGGTCCCCGACCCGGCGACGCTCGCGCACCTGGTCCAGGACGTGGAGAACACCGCGCCCGGGGTGCCGGTGCTCCCCGTGTCCTCCCGCACGGGGGACGGCACGGACGTCCTGGCCGCCGTCGCCGCGGGCGGCACCAGCGTGCTGCTCGGCATCTCGGGCGCCGGCAAGTCCACCCTGGCCAACACCCTCCTCGGCGCCGACGCGATGGAGGTCCAGGAGGCGCGCGAGGTCGACGGCAAGGGCCGCCACACGACGACGACGCGCAACCTGCTCGTCCTCCCCGGCGGCGGCGTCCTCATCGACACGCCCGGACTGCGGGGCGTGGGCCTCTGGGACGCCGCCGCCGGAGTCGGCCAGGTCTTCGCGGAGATCGAGGAGTACGCGGCACACTGCCGCTTCCACGACTGCGCGCACGAGGCGGAACCGGGGTGCGCGGTGCTGGCCGCCCTGGCCTCGGGGGAACTGGCGGAACGCCGCCTGGAGAGCTACCGCAAACTGCTGCGGGAGAACCAGCGGATCGTCGCCAAGACGGACGCCCGCCTGCGGTCCGAGATCCGCCGGGACTGGCGCCTGAAGTCGGCGGAGGGCCGCGCCAATTACGCGGCGAAGCGCACCGGCCGCGCGTAACCCTGCCGGGGGGACCCGCCGTCGGCCGGCGCCGCCCGGGGGCCGGTGCGCCGGCGGGCTCCGCGTCACCCCGGGCCCACGGCGGCGCCCGGGGTGACGCGGAAGCGGCCGCGGGGCTCAGGTGGGCGCCGGGTGGGGGGTGTGGTGGGCGAGGGGGGTGTGGGGGTCGCCGTCGGGGGTGGGGGCGTGGTCGGTGTGGACCGTCGCCGCGGTCAGCCGGGGGACCGCGTGGATCAGGGCGTGCTCGGCGGCCACCGCCAGCGCGTGCGCCCGGACGACCGTCAGCCCGGGGTCGACCACGATGTCCGCCTCGGCCCGCAGCGCGTGCCCGATCCACCGCATCCGCACGCTCCCCACGTCCAGTACCCCGTCCACCGTGCGCAGCGCTTCCTCCGCCGCGTCGACCAGGGCCGGGTCGACCGAGTCCATCAGCCGCCGGCCGACCTCGCGGGCGGCGTCCTTCAGGACCAGCAGGATCGCCAGGGTGATCAGCAGGCCGACCACCGGGTCGGCGGCCCGCCAGCCCAGTGCCGCTCCGCCGGCGCCCAGCAGGACGGCCAGCGAGGTGAAGCCGTCCGTACGGGCGTGCAGGCCGTCGGCGACCAGCGCGGCCGAGCCGATCCGGCGGCCCGTACGGATGCGGAGCCGGGCGACCCACTCGTTCCCGGCGAACCCGGTGACCGCCGCGCCCGCGACCGCCCACAGGTGGGTGACGTCCCGGGGGTCGAGCAGCCGGTCCACGGCCGCCCAGGCGGCGAGGACCGCGGACGCCGCGATGGCCGCCACGATGACGAGGCCCGCCAGGTCCTCGGCGCGGCCGTACCCGTAGGTGTAGCGGCGGGTCGCCGCCCGCCGCCCGAGCACGAACGCGATGCCCAGCGGAACGGCCGTCAGCGCGTCGGCGGCGTTGTGGACCGTGTCGCCGAGCAGCGCCACCGACCCGGACAGCAGGACGATCGCCGCCTGGACGAGGGTCGTCAGCCCGAGGACGGCGAGGGAGACCCACAGCGTGCGCATCCCCGCGCGGGAGGTCTCCATCGCGGCGTCGACCTTGTCGGCGGCCTCATGGCCGTGCGGCCGGAGCAGGTGGGCCGTCCGGTGCCGCAGCCGGGCCGCACCCCCGGGACCACCCCGCGGCGCGTGCGGGTGAGCGCGCGGGTGCGGGTGCGCGTGCCCGGGGCCGTGCCCGTGTCCTGGGCGGTGCCCATGTGCGTCGTGGTCGTGGTCGTGTGCGTCGTGTCCGTGCGTGTGCCCGTGACCCTCCATGCCGCCCACGGTGGCACACGGATCCGCTTGCGGCCATCACCGTCCTACCTGCCGTGACCAGCTGCGATGTCGTCGCAGCAGCGCCCGTGGCGCCGTAGCGACGGCGGTGCCGCGGCCATCGGCTCCCGTGGCCCCGGCCGTCCCGGCGGTCCCGGCCGGTGGGCTTCACCCCCGGCCCGGGTCAGCCGCTCGGCCATCCCCGGGAGGTACGCCGTCCAGGCCCCACGTGTGGACCCGCTCCGGGTGGATCCGGATGACCTCCGGGCTGAAGTGGGGCCCCAGCTCGTGCGGACCCGTCTCCAGCGTGGCGCGGCCGCGGATCTCGACCCCGCGCACCCGCCACGGCCGGGTGCTCACCAGGTCGTCGACGACCAGCGCCAGCCGCGGGTTGCCCCGGAGGTTGCGCCACTTCTTCGTCGTGCCCATCGCCAGCCCGCCCACCAGGATCGTCCCGTCCTCCTGCGGGAAGAACCCCACCGGGTTCGCCTGCGGCTGCCCCGCCGCGTCCACGGTGGCGAGCCGGCCCAGGTGCTGTGAGCGGAGGTACGCCGACTCCGCCTCGCTGAAACCCTCGAAACCAGTCATGTCCGCCAGGCTCCCAGCCCCCGTCCCCGCCCGCATCGGGCTCCGGGCGTAAGCCCCCCGCGCCCCGGACCGGCCGGACGGCCTACGCCCCCGACACCACCGCGCCCACCCAGGCCCCCACCACCGCCAGGCACGCGAAGAGTTCCACCAGCACGCTCGTCCCCACCGCGCGCATCACCACCCGTACCGACGCCCGCGCCTCCCCGTGCGTCCCGAGCCGGAGCCGCTCGTACAGGTAGACGCCGCCCACGAACCCCGGTACCGCCCCCACCACCGGGACCAGTACGAACCCCAGCACCGCCCCCACACCCGCGTACACCGCCATCCGGGGCGTGACCCCCGCACCCCGCAGCCGCCGCGGCGGGAGCAGCCACTTCACCACCTGCACCACCAGCATCAGAGCCGTCGCCGCGACCAGCAGGGTCCACGCCAGGTCCGACCGCACGTGAAACGCCCACCACATCAGCCCCGCCCACACCAGCCACGTACCCGGCACCCCGGGGACCAGCACCCCCACCACCCCGAGCAGCAGCACCAGCCCCACCAGGAGCAGCTGCGGCAGATCCATCTGCCCAGCCTGACCGACCGTGACCCATCGGGCCACCCAGCGATCCATCAGGCCACCCGGCGACCCATCAGGCCACCGGCCGACCCATCAGGCCACCGGCCGACCTACCGGGCCACCCAGCCCCGCTCGTACGCGTGCCAGCCGAGCTGCAGCCGCGTCGTCACCCCCGACACCTCCATCAGCCCCTTGACCCGCCGCTGCACCGTCCGCAGGCCCAGCTCCAGGTGCTTGGCCACGCTCGCGTCCGTCATCCCCGCCAGCAGCAGCGACAGGATCTCCAGGTCGGTGGTGTCGGGGCTGCCCCCGGACTCCTCCGCCGAGCCGGCCGCGCCCAGCCGCAGCGGCAGCGACTCCCGCCACACCGCCTCGAACAGGCCCGTCAGGGACTCCAGCAGTCCCGACGCGTGCACCACCAGCGCCGCCGGCTCCGCGCCGCGCGCCGTCAACGGCACCATGGCCAGGGTGCGGTCCGCTATCACCAGCTTCGTCGGGACCTGCCCCGTCACCCGGACCCGCTCGCCGCGCGCCAGCGCCGTCGACGCCTCGCGGATCCCGCTCGGCAGGGTCAGTACCTCCCGCTCGATCACCACCCGGTACTCGACCCCGCGGACGGCCGCCCGGTCCTCCGCCTCGTTGTCGGTGCCCGTCACCACCTGCGGCCGGCCGGTGACCAGCGCGCACACCTCCTCCACCGCGCCCAGCTGAATCTGGTGGAAGCGGTGCGCCACCGCGCTCGCGCCCTGCACCACCTCCACCAGGTCGTGCACCGCCGGCTCGGCGGCCTCCGCCCGGTATTCCTCCGCCAGCAGCACCGCCGCCAGCTCCGCCTGCTCCAGCTCGTGCCGCTGCTGCGTCAGCAGGGCCCCCAGGGCCACCCCCGGCGGGGCCGCCACCCAGCGCCCCGGCCGGGCCGAGGACTGGGCCGCCAGCCCGTGCCGCTCCAGGTGCCGCAGCGCCCGTTCGGTCTGCGGCACCGGCAGGGTCAGCCGGTGCGCGAGGTCGGGGACCTCCGCCGCCCCCAGCGCCACCAGCGCGCGGTACGCCGACTCCTGGCCCTCGTCCAGGCCAATCGCACCCAGCAACCCGTCCACCCCACCTCTCCACGCGGCGCCTGGCGGGAAGCGGCCACGGCGCAAACCCGCCGCGGACATCATCGCCGCACCCCCCGCCACTCTGCCAAGGTCATGCCACCGCAGCACCAACATCCGCTGGCCAGAAGCCATTTACGCGGCAGCTTTGCCGTGCAATGCAGTGGTTGGCCGGAATTCACCTGGGGAGAGCGATGCGCCCGATATCGCGTACGGCGCTGGGAGCGGCCACGGCGGCCGTCCTGGCCGCCACCGCCGTGGGCCCGTCCACGGCACAGCCGAGCGACGGAGCGCCGGACAGAAGACCCGTGGCCGGGAGCGAAGCGGCCGGGAAGCAGCCCGCGGCCCCCGTCACCGTGACCCTGGTCACCGGCGACCGGGTCCTGGTCTCCACCGACACCGCCGGCCGCACCGCCGCCACCGCGATGCCCCGCGAGGACGGTTCGCAGCCGCTCGTACAGACCCGCCAGTCCGGCGAGGACCTCTACGTCTACCCCGAGGGCGCGGTCCCCGCGCTCGCCTCGGGCAAGGTCGACCACGAGCTGTTCAACGTCACCGGCCTCGTCCGCCAGGGCTACGACGACGCGCACAGCAAGAAGCTCCCGCTGATCGCCGTCTACGACGCCTCCGTCAACGTGGCGCGCGCCGCCCCGCCCGCGCCCCGCGGCGCCGACCGCTCCCTGGTCCTCGACTCCATCGGCGCCGTGGCGCTCTCCGCCGACAAGCAGCAGGCCACCGCCTTCTGGGCCGACGTCACCGGTACGGACGCCCGCGCCCGCGCCGCCTCCGGCCCGCTGAAGAAGCTGTGGCTCGACGGCAGGGTCCAGGCGAACCTGGAGCGTTCCACCCGCCAGGTCAACGCCCCCGCCGCCTGGGCCGCCGGGTACGACGGCAAGGGCACCAAGGTCGCCGTCCTCGACACCGGCACCGACCTGGAGCACCCCGACCTCAAGGGCCGCGTCGGCGCGTCGAAGAACTTCACCGACTCCGACTCCGACTCCGACCGCCAGGGCCACGGCACCCACACCATCTCCACCGTCGGCGGCTCCGGAGCCGAGAGCGGCGGAGCGAAGAAGGGCGTCGCCCCCGGCGCCGAACTGCTCAGCGGCAAGGTCCTCGACGACCAGGGCTACGGCCTCGACTCGTGGATCATCGCCGGCATGGAGTGGGCCGTCGCCGCCAAGGCCGACGTGGTCTCCATGAGCCTCGGCGACCCCTCCCAGACCCGCTGCGACGACCCGATGAGCGCCGCCGCCGAACGCCTCGCGCAGAACACGGGCACCCTCTTCGTGATCGCCGCGGGCAACACCGGTCCCGGCAACAACACGGTGTCCGCGCCCGGTTGCGCGCCCAGCGTGCTGACCGTCGGCGCCGTCGACCGCGACGACACCACGGCCTCCTTCTCCAGCCGCGGCCCCGCCGGACTCCAGCACACCCTCAAGCCCGAGATCGCCGCCCCCGGCGTCGGGATCTCGGCCGCCGCCGCCGGCGGGCGCGGGGTGTACGCCTACCAGTCCATGTCCGGCACCTCGATGGCCACCCCGCACGTCGCGGGCGCCGCCGCCATCGTCAAACAGCGCCACCCCGACTGGACCGCCCAGCAGATCAAGGCCGCCCTCGTCGGCTCCGCCGACACCAAGGTCCCCGGTGACGTACGGCAGACCGGCGGCGGCCGCCTCGACGTGAAGGCGGCGATCGGCACCGCCGTCGTCGGCGCCCCCGCCGTGCAGGGCGGCACGTACAACTGGCCGCAGGACCGCAGCGACCGGACGACCGTCCAGGTCCCGTACACCAACACCACCGCCCGGCCCGTCACCCTGGACCTCGCCGTCGAGAAGGTCACCGGCAACGACGGCTCCGCCGTCCGCGGCCGGATCGCCCTCCTGGACCGGCGCACGGTGACCGTCCCGGCCGGCGCCACCGTCAAGGTGCCCCTCGCCCTCGACCCGGCCGCGAAGCTGGAACGCTCCCAGTACGGGGACGTGACCGGCCGCGTCGTCGCCACCGCGAACGGCGTGCGCGTCTCCACCCCCTTCTCGCTCTACGTCGAGCCGGAGACGGTGACCCTGCGCGTCAAGCTGATCGACCGCTCGGGCAAGCCGGCCGCCGGACCGTCCTCCCTGGACGTCATCGGCACCGACGACGCGAGCGGCGAGCGGCGCTTCAACGAGGGCGCCGCGGACCAGGTCTACCGGGTGCGCCCCGGCGCGTACTTCCTCTCCGCCTTCGTCGGCACCCCCGACGCGGGCGAGGGCGCCGAGCTGACCGACTCCCTCACCTACCTCGGACGCCCCCAGGTCGAGCTGAGGAAGGACACGACCGTCGTCCTGGACGCCCGCACGGCCGGCCGGCTGGACATCGCGGGCGACAAGCCCCTCGAAGCCCGCAACACCACCCTCGGCTTCGCCCGCAGCTGGGACGACACCTGGCTGCACGCCGGAACCGCCATGGGCGGCCGGACCATCCGCGGCTACTACGCCTCCGTCGACGGACGCGCCGAGGACGGCGCCTTCGAGTTCGGCAGCTACTGGCGGGCCGGGGCCCCCGTGCTCTCCGAGCTGAAGGTGGCCGGCGGCCCGGTCCTGCACCCCATCACCGCCTCCACCGGCAGCGACAACCTCGACGGCCACGGCAGCGCGCCCTTGGCCGACGCCGGATCCGGCACCCCCGAGGAGCTCGCCGCGGTCGCCGCGAAGGGTGCGATCGTCCTGGTCAAGGCCGTGGACGGGGCGCTGTACGACATCGCCCGGAACGCCCGGGACGCGGGCGCCGTCGCCGTGCTCGCCCACCGCGAGGCCCCCGGCCGCTGGGTCGCCTCCACCGGCTTCGCGGGCGCCCCGGTGCCCGTCCTCGCCCTCCAGTCCGGCGAGGGCGAAGCGCTGCTCGCCCGGCTCGCCGCGGGCAAGGTCGCACTGTCCTGGAAGGGCACGGCGAAGAGCCCGTACGTCTACTCCCTCGCCTTCCCCGAGACCGGTCAGGTGCGGGGGAACCACACCTACCGGGTCCGCGACCGCGACCTCGGCCAGGTGGACGCCACCTACCACTCCATGGGCGTGGCGTCGGACTTCATCGACATCTCCGGTGCCTACCGGCCGATCGGCAGCGCCGTCTTCTTCGGCTCGGTCGAGACCGTCGCCGCACCGGGCCGGCGCACCGAGTACTACTCGGCCGGAGACACCTCCTGGGACCAGCTGCTCTCCAGCAGCTTCCCGTGGGGCGAGTTCATGACCGGCGAACAGCGCGCCCATGCCAAGGGCAGCAAGACCACGGCCAGTTGGTACGACGGCGTGACCGCCCCGGTCGCACCCCGCGACCGTACGGGCAAGGAGGCGCTCGCCGCCGAACGGCAGGGCAACCTGATCGGCTTCGCCCCGGCGATGTGGGGCGACAGCGCCCACTTCGCGCAGCCGGGCTCCTTCGGTGACATCGGCGGTCTCCAGCTCAAGCGCGACGGCGAGGTCATCGGGGACAGCTGGTACCCCTTCGGAGTGTTCGAGGTCCCGGCCGGCGAAGCGCGGTACGAACTGACCCAGAGCATCGAGAAGATCGGCCCGCCCGCGCGTACCTGGCAGCGGTCCACCGCCGTCCGGACGGCCTGGGGCTTCACCTCGAAGCTGGACGCGTCGGCGTACTCGCAGGGCCTGCCGCTCCTCTTCCCCCGGTACGCGGCCCCGCTCGACGGGAACAAGACCGTCCCGGCGGCGAACGGCCAGAGCATCGGGCTGAGCGTCACCGGGCACGCGGGCTACGCGCCCGGCGCGCTCAAGTCCGCGAAGCTGTCGTACTCCTACGACGGTGAGCACTGGACCGCGGCGAAGGCGGCCGAGCACGGCGGCAGGTGGAGCGCGGTCGTCGACCACGCGGGAGCTTCCGGCAAGCCGGTATCGCTGAAGGTCGAACTGACCGACGCGAACGGCGTGTCGGTGACCCAGACGGTGATGCGGGCGTACGACGTCCGCTGATCCGTACGGGTAGAGCGGGAGGGGTCCACCGGACGGCGGTCCGGTGGACCCTTTTCGCGCGTTCCGCGTTTTCCGCCGCCGCGGGAGGCCGACAATAGGGCCATGAGTCAGCAGGGCGCGGACGACTGGTGGCAGAAGCTCTACGAGGACCCGGACGCGGGAGCGGACCCCGACCCGGGGGACACGCTCGATCACCGCTTCCGCTCGGCGGCGGTCCTGACGACGCCCCCGACGGTCCCCCCGCAGGCGACCCCGGAGGCCGGGTCACCCCCAGCCGGGGCGGCGCCCGGGGCGGCCGG
>NZ_JBEOXU010000056.1:0-37602 GCF_040296725.1 Streptomyces sp. NPDC002044 | reverse complement strand
TAGCGTTAGGGAAACGCCCGGTTACATTTCGAACCCGGAAGCTAAGCCTTTCAGCGCCGATGGTACTGCAGGGGGGACCCTGTGGGCCCCCGCCCGGCCCTCCGGCACGCCCGGCGTGCTCGCGCGCCCGCCGTCGCGCGCTGCGGCGTCAGGCCCTGATCAGGACCTTCAGCGCGGTGCGGTCGTCCATCGCCCGGTAGCCGTCCGGGACCCCGTCCAGGGCCACCGTCCGGTCGAAGACCGGCGCCGGGTCGACCGCGCCGCTGAGGACGTCCTCCAGCAGCTCGGGGATGTACGCGCGGACGGGGGCGACGCCGCCGCGCAGGGTGATGTTGCGGTCGAACATGACGCCGAGGTCGAGCCCGGTGCCGCTGCCGTGCGGGACGCCGACGTAGCCGACCGCCCCGCCGTCGCGGGTGATGTTCACGGCGGTGCGCATGGACTGCTCGGTGCCGACCGCCTCGATGACCGCGTGGGCGCCCCGGCCGCGGGTGAGTTCGCGTACGGCGGCCTCCGCGGCCTCGCCGCGCTCGGCGACGACGTCGGTGGCCCCGAAGAGCTTGGCTATGTCCGTACGGGCGGTGTGGCGGCCCAGCGCGATGATCCGCTCGGCGCCCAGGCGCCTGGCGGCGAGGACCCCGCACAGGCCGACCGCGCCGTCGCCGACGACGGCGACGGTGGAGCCCGGGCGCACGCCGGCGCCCAGGGCGGCGTGGTGGCCGGTGCCCAGGACGTCGGAGAGCGCGAGCAGCCCGGTCAGCAGGTGGTCGTCGGAGGCGGCCGCGGCGGGCAGCTTCACCAGGGTGCCGTCGGCGTGCGGTACGCGGACGGCTTCGCCCTGGCCGCCGTCGTGGCCGACCGAGCCCCAGAAACCGCCGTGTTCACAGGAGGTGTAGAGGCCCTCGGAGCAGAAGTCGCAGGTGCCGTCGGACCACATGAAGGGCGCGACGACGAGATCGCCCGCGCGCAGGCCGGACACGGCGGACCCGGTCTCCTCCACGATGCCGAGGAACTCGTGGCCGATGCGCTGGCCGGGCTGGCGCGCGGCCTCGCCCCGGTAGGCCCAGAGGTCGCTGCCGCAGATGCAGGAGCGCAGGACGCGGACGACGGCGTCCTCGGGACGCTGGATCGCGGCGTCGGGCACCTCCTCCACGCGGATGTCGTGCGGGGCGTGGATGACGGTGGCGCGCATGGTGGTGCAGTCCTCCGGCTCAGGGGTTCAGTCTTGTATGACTTCCCTACGGTACGCCTGCCCCGCGGCCAGGACGCCCGTGGCCAGCAGGTACTGGGCGGCCAGGTAGGTGGCCATGATCCAGAAGTCCGGGCGGGGCGGCTGCGGCCACTCGGCGACCCCGGTGGCGATGAGCGTGTCGGAGAGCAGGAACAGCGCGCCGCCGAGGCCGGCCCGCAGTCCGAGGGCACTGGAGCGCAGCGCCATGGCGGTGAGCAGCAGGCTGTAGCCGGCGACGGGGACGCGCAGGTCGGCGGGGAGGTCGGTCCACATCAGGCCGACGGTCCCGAGGAGGGCGAGCGCGTACCCGCCCGCGAGCAGCGGGTTCGCGGGGCGCTTGCCGAAGAGCACGAGGTAGCAGACGTGCCCGACGGCGAAGGAGCCCATGCCGACGAGGAAGGCGGGTTCGGCGTCGAAGAGCAGGGCCAGGTCCCCGCCCCACCCGAACAGCAGGGCCGCGACCAGCAGCCGGGGCGCGCCGCGGGTGAGCGCGTACGCGACGAGCAGCGGCATCAGCAGCGGCTTGAAGATCAGGTGCCCGGGCTCCCAGCCGGCGAGGAGGGAGCCGAGGTCGGCGGCGGTGGCCAGGGCGAACCCGGCGAGGGCGGCCCGGCCCAGGCGTTCCCGCCCGGCGGGTGCCCGGCCGTCGGCCCGGGAGGGGGCGGGGCGGCCGGGCGACTCGGCGGTGCTCACGCGGTGGTCTCCCGTACGGGCTGGGGGGCGTCGGCGGCGTCGGCCGCCTGGACGGGGAACGCGACCGGGCTCCCGGCCGGGGCCGGGGCTTGTGCCACAGCCGGGGCTTGGGCCGGGGCCGGGCCGCCGGTCCGGGGCGGGACCGGGGCGCCGGAGGCTGCCGCGGCCGGCTGCCAGCCCGGGCCGCCGAAGACGCGGCCGGCGCGCTCGCGCCAGGTGTCGGCGGCGCGGACGTCCCGGGCGATGGAGGCGTACTCGTGGGTGGCCACGCGCAGCGGGTTGTAGGTGCTGATGTTCTTGGTGAGGCCGAAGACCGGCTTGTCCCCCTCACCCACCCACGAGCCGAACATCCGGTCCCAGACGATCAGGATCCCGCCGAAGTTCCGGTCCAGGTATCCGCCCTGGGAGGCGTGGTGGACCCGGTGGTGGGAGGGGGTGTTGAAGACGTACTCGATCGGCCGCGGCAGCTTGCCGATCCGCTCGGTGTGGATCCCGAACTGGTAGACGAGATTGACCGAGTAGCAGAAGGCCACGGCGCCCGGGTGCACGCCGAGGGCGATCATCGGCAGGTAGAACGGCCAGGACGTCCAACTGGTCCACGGCTGGCGCAGGGCGGTGGTGAGGTTGAACTTGCGGCTGCTGTGGTGCACGACGTGGCAGGCCCACAGGACGCGGATCACGTGGTGGCCGCGGTGCTGCCAGTAGTAGAGGAAGTCCTGCGCGAGCAGCATCAGCAGGACGGTCCACCACAGCACGGGGACGCGCAGGGGGGTCAGCTCGTAGACCGCCGCGTAGATCAGGGCGATCGGGATCTTCCAGAGGAAGTCGAAGACGAGACTGCCGATCCCCATGCCGAGGCTGGTGACGGCGTCCTTGGTCTCGTACCCGGCGGCGTCCTCGTCGGGATGGATCCGGTAGCTCACCAGCTCCACCACGGTGAGCAGCACGAAGGCTGGTATGGACCACAGCACGACATCGGGCAGGTTCGGCATGCCCGCACCATAGAGGCGCTCTCCGGGGTGCCGCTAGGGGTTGTTACCGATCGGTATTCATCGATGTTACCGGCGGTTCACCCGAAGGCGCGGGAGCACCGGTCCCCGACGCCGCCCGCGGCCCCGGTCCGGCCCGCCGGAGCGGCGCGCGACGTACCCGACGACGGGCCGCGCGGCCGCTCCGGCGGGACGCCCCCGGCGTCACCAGACGCGGACCGAGCCGCCGGGGGCGAAGGCCGGGCTGGTGGCCCGCGGAGGGATCTCGGTCAGCGGCTCGGCGATCTCCGAGACCAGCGGGCCGTGCTCGGCGGCCACCGCGTCCAGGAGGGCGAGGTCGAAGCCGTAGACGCGGGCCGCGTTGCCGCCGACCATCGCCGCGACCTCCTCGCGCGGGAGGCCGGCGTACGCGATGCGCAGGCCCTCGCGGGAGAACGGGGCGGTGCCCTCGTCGTGGGGGTAGTCGCTGCCCCACATGATCTTGTCGAGGCCGATCCGGTCCCGCAGCGGGACCTCGTGGGGGCGCATGAAGCTCGCGCCCACGAAGCAGTTGTCCCGCCACACCTCGCTCGGCCCCTTGCCCATCGCGTCGGCGAGGCCCGCGCCGAACTTGGACTCGGCCGTGGCCGAGGCCGCGACCAGGCGGCCGTGGTAGTAGTCCAGCATCTGCATCACGCCCGGGATCCAGCCGGAGCCCTGCTCCGTCAGGACCAGTCTGAGGCCCGGGTGGCGGCGGAACGCGCCGCCGAAGATGAGGTGCCACAGGGCCCGGTGCGAGAACCAGGTCGTCTCCACCATGAAGACGGCCCGCGCGGCCGGTTCGTCGCCGAGCGGCGGGGACGCCGAACCGCCGTGGTGGTTGACCGGGACGTCCAGCTCGTCGCAGACCGCCCAGATCGGGTCGTACGCGGCCGAGTAGAGCTCCGGGACCCCGCTGCCGGGCGGGGCGCCCGGAAGCAGGACGCCGCCCGTCAGGCCGGCCTCCTTCGTACGGCGGATCTCCCGCACCGCCGCGTCGACGTCGTTCAGCAGGATCTGCGCCACGCCCGCCCGGCGGCCCGGGGCGTCCGCGCAGAAGTCCGCCAGCCACCGGTTGTGGGCCTGGAGCCCGGCCCAGCGCAGGGTGAACTCCGCGGCCGTCGGGGGCTGGGCCATCAGCGAGGCGCTGGGGAAGAACGGCGGGATGGTGTTGGGGAAGAGCACCTCCGCCACGATCCCGTCGGCCTCCATCTCGGCCAGCCGGCGCCGGGAGTTCCAGTTGCGGTCCGCCGTGTCCGCGAGGAGGTCCTCGTACGGGTTGGTGTACGCGGCCGCCCAGGCGTCGAACGCCTCGTGGTGGCGCTTCTCCAGGTACGGCCTGTAGTCCAGCAGGTCGGCGCCCGCGTGGCAGTCCGCCGAGATGACGGTGTACCGGTCCGCTCCGCTCACGGGTTCACCCCCAGCACCGGGAAGTCGTGCCCGGTCAGCCAGTGCCGGCCCACCTCCCGGGAGCGGGACCAGGAATCCTCCACCGCGCCCTGGTCGGCCGGCTGGCCCAGGTCGGCCGGGCGCGGGCCGATCCGACGGGCGGTCGGGGCGAGCGCGTCGGTGTCGAAGCCGAACACCTCCGCGGCCGCCAGGCCGAGCATCCGCCGGGTCTCGGCGACCGGGATGTCGTGGAAGGTGTTCCGCAGCCACGCCCGGGTGTTCGGCCAGGTCCCCTCGGGGTGCGGGAAGTCCGAGCCCCACAGGATGTTGTCCACGCCGATCTCGTAGCGCTGGGCCAGTTCCCGGCGCTTGGTGTTGGTCGCGCAGATGAACACCTGGCGGTCCAGGTACTCGCTGGGCGGGCGCTTGAGTTCCTCGAACGGCGAGAGCTTCTTGCCGCCGTGGGCGCCGAGGTAGAGGCGGTCCATGAACCACAGCTGGTTCGGCAGCCACCAGCAGCCCGACTCGGCGACGCCGAACTTCAGCCCCGGGTGCCGCTCGAAGACGCCCGACCAGAGCAGGAACCACAGCGGCCGGGCGGGCCACCAGGTGACCTCGGAGACGAAGATGCCCAGGTGGTCGCCGTACTCGTGGCGCGGGGAGGAGCCCGAGTGGGTGACGACCGGCATCCGCGTCTCGGCCGCCGCCGCCCACACGGGGTCGTAACGGCGGTCGTGGTAGGGCGCCTTGTCGACCCACATGGCGGGGATCATCAGCGCGCCCAGCCCGGACTCCTTGGCCCGGTGGATCTCCGCGACGACCGTGTCCGGATCGCCCGTGATGGGCAGCAGGGCGACGCCGCAGTGGCGCGCCGCGTTCTCGCCGGCCCCGGCGCCGACGAACTCGGCCAGCCACCGGTTGTGCGCCTGCGCGCCCGCCATGCCGAGTTCGGGGTCCTGGTCGCCGGAGAGGCCGAGGCCCACCCCGAAGGGGGCCGCGGTCTGGCTGTCGACGGCGTCCGCGTCGGGGAAGACGACCTCGGCCGCCACGCCGTCTCCGTCGAGTTCCTTCAGCCGCTGTCCGGTGTCCCAGCCGCCCTTGAGGCCCTCCTCGTGGTCGTGGAACCACTTCTCCGCGAAAGCCTCGTTGCGCACGCCGAGGCGGGTGGCCTCGGCGCGGCGGGCGTCGCGCTGGCCGAGGAACTCGTCGAACTGTCGGTGGAAGCGGGAGTCCAGGTAGGGGCGGTACCGCTCGGTCGGCAGGCCCGCGTGGCAGTCGGAGGAGATGATCAGGTAGGGGTCTTCGGCGTTGTCTCGCACAGGCGTCTCGTCAGGCACGGCGGGCCCCTCAGTCGAGGATGAAGCGTTCCAGGTAGGCGGGATTGGCGCGGTCGAGCATCGACCGCGACCGGGCACGGATCTGCCGGTCGCTGTGCTCGCTCGCCGGGAGCATCCAGAAGCGGTCGGCGCGGATGCCGTCGACGACGTGCCCGGCGACCTCCTCGACGGGGGTGAACTCCACCGCGTGCCCGGCCTGTCTCATGGCGGCCTCGTACTGGTCCAGGCTGCGGTACGGGGACTTGCGCGGGCGTTCCTTCGCGTACCGGTCGGGCCGGTTGCGGTGGGACTCCCACAGCCCGGTGCGCAGCATGTGCGGTCCGGGGAAGAGGACGGAGGCGCCGATGTCCGCGCCCTCCGCCCTGAGGTGGGCGTACAGCGACTCGGTCATGGTGACCACGGCCGCCTTGGTGACGGCGTACACGGAGGCGGTGGGCAGCGGGGCGATGCCGCCGTCGCCGGAGGAGGTGTTGACGACGTGGCCGGGGGCGCCGGCCGCGATCATGCGGGGGACGAAGGACTGGATGCCGTGGAAGACGCCCCACACGTTGACGGAGAAGGCCCACTTCCAGTCGTTGGGCTCGTGCTCCCACATCCGGCCCTCGGCGCCGGAGCCGACGCCGGCGTTGTTGCAGAGCACGTGCACGGCGCCGAAGGCGTCGTACGCCGCGTCCGCGAGGGAGAGCACGCTGTCGCGGTCGCTGACGTCGACGGCCTCGGCCAGTACCACGGCCCCGTCCTCGGCGAGTTCGCCGGCCGCCTTGCGCAGCGCGCCCTCCTCGACGTCGGCGAGGACGACCTTGAGTCCCTCGGCGGCGAAGCGGCGGGCCATCGCGAGGCCGATGCCGCTCGCGGCGCCGGTGACGACGGCCACCTGTCCGGGTTCGAGCCGCATGTCAGACGCTCCCCTCGGGCGGGCCGTCGAGGATCTGCAGGGGGTCGTCGTAGCGCTGGTGGATGTAGGGGAGCAGGGCCTGGGCGCTGACCCGTTCGACGACCCGGCCCCGCTGGTCGGTGGTCTTCTCGCCGATGGTGATCTCCACGATCCGCAGGACGGGGAGGTCGGCGACGGGGTCGAACATCGACTCCCGGAGCACCACGTCCCCCGTGATGTGCTCCAGCTTGCGGACCTTCTCGTCGCGCGTGCAGTGGACGAGGACCGGGTCGGCGTCGAAGCCCGCGCCGTCGACGGCCGGGGAGAACTTGAAGTAGAAGTCGGTCTTGCGGGCCGGCCCGGGCAGCGGCAGCACCCGGTCCACCGCCCCGCGGACCTCCACGAACGCGATCCCGTGCCGGGCGAGCGAGGCCCGTACGACGAGCCCGTCGCGTTCCACCGTGACCTCGCCCAGCTTCTTCGGCTCGCCGAAGACCTCGCGTCCGCCGATCAGGGCGCGCTCGTGGGTCATCGGCATGACCAGCGGGTACCAGCCCTCGACGCCGCCGTGCCGGGCGGCGACGGCCACCGAGCCGGCGCCGAGCGGGTAGCCGGGAAGGTCGACCTTGCTGATGTTGGCCCGTACCAGGGGCCGGTCGGCCGGCTTGAGCGGCGGCGGCAGGACCGCCGCCACCACGTCCGGGTCGCTCTCCCAGACGGCCACCACACCCGTGGACCAGATGTCGGGGAGCTTGGAGCTCTTCTCGCGCGACGCCGCGATCTCGGCCTCGGTCCGCGCTCCGTACCGTACGCGTGCCATCTCTCGCACCACCCTTCGGTCGGTTCTGTAACACAGTTACACCGCCACCGATGAAGGGTAAATACCCTTGCACGCAACAGAACTGACGGATCAACAGATAGGCGAACCGGGGATGGCCAGAAGCACACTGACCCGGGCGGAGGTGCTGGACGCCGCCGTTCTGCTGGTCAAACGGCACGGCCCGGCCGCCCTCACCATGCGCAAACTCGCCGCCGAGCTGGGCACCGCGGTGACCTCCATCTACTGGCACGTCGGCAACCGCGAGTCGCTGCTCGACGCCCTCGTGGAGCGGACCGTGGAGGAGATGGGCGCGATCCGCCCGGCCGGGCGCACGCCCGGCGCCCGCATCCTGTCGGTGGCGCGGATCCTGCGCCGCGAACTGCGGGAGCGGCCGCACCTGATCGCGATGGTCCACGAACGCGGTCTCACCGAGCGGATGTTCCTGCCCGCGCAGCAGGCCCTCGTCCACGAGGTGCACGCGGCCGGACTGCGCGGCGCGCGGGCGGCCGACGCGGTGCGCGTGATCCAGTTCCAGGTCATCGGCTTCCTCCTCGTCGAGCGCAACCGCGAGCGCTCCCCCGCCCAGTCCCCTGCCGAGAGCGACCTCTGGGACCCGGCCGCCGCCCCCCGCGATCCCGCCCTCGCCCGCGCGCTGGCCCGCCCGGCCGATCCGGAGCGGATCTTCCTGATCTCGGTGAAGTCCTTGGTCACGGCCCTGCTTCCGGAGGCCGCCGCGACGCCCCGGTGAGGCGCCGCGCATCCCGCCTGCCGCCTGCGCCCGTTGACGGCCGCGGACTCGGCCGCCTGCCGGCCGCCTCCCGGCCGCCGGACCGCGTCGCCGGACCGGGCCGAGCGGCGCGCGGCGACCGCGCGCACCCGCCGCGGACACGGCTGTCCGTCGGGCCCGATATCCTCTGTGACCATGCTCGACGACCGTACGACCGCAGACACGATGTGGCCGACCGCGTACCCACAGGGGTACGCGGTCGTCGACGTGGAGACCACCGGGCTCGCTCGCGACGACCGGATAGTTTCCGCCGCCGTCTACCGGCTCGACGCGCAGGGCAATGTCGAGGACCACTGGTACACCCTCGTCAACCCGCAGCGGGATCCCGGCCCCGTGTGGATCCACGGCCTGACCAGCGACCTGCTCCAGGACGCCCCGCTCTTCGGGGACATCGCCGAGGAGTTCGCGGGGCGGCTGGCGGACCGCGTCCTGGTCGCGCACAACGCCATCTTCGACTGGCAGATGATCGCCCGGGAGTACGCGCGGGCCGCCGCGACCGCGCCGGTCCGTCAGCGGCTGTGCACCATCGCCCTGTCGAAGGAGCTGGGCCTCCCGCTGCCCAACCACAAGCTGGAGTCGCTGGCCGCGCACTTCGGCGTGGTCCAGCAGCGCGCCCACCACGCGCTCGACGACGCCCGGGTGCTCGCGGAAGCCTTCCGTCCCTCGCTGCACGCGGCCGCCCGGGACGGCGTACGGCTGCCCCTGCTGGAGTGCCGGCCGCTGACGGAGTGGTCGGACTCCCCCGTCACGCCGCGGGTGGGCCACCAGGCCGCGTACGGAAGCAGCAGCTGGCGCCCCTCGCGCAGGCGGCCGGCGTGCCCGCACCCGAACCCGGGCCGCTTCGAGGACGGCAAGCCGCTGAAGCAGGGCATGCGCGTCGCCTTCTCCGGCGACACCTCGGTGGACCGCGAGCTGTTGGAGGACCGCGCCGTCGAGGCGGGACTGCATGTGGCGACGAGCGTGTCGCGGCTCACCAGTCTGCTGGTGACGAACGACCCCGACTCGGCGACGTCGAAGACCCTCAAGGCGCGGTCCTTGGGCACCCCCGTCGTCGACGAGGCGGGCTTCACGCAACTGCTGCGCGACGTGGCCGCCGCGCAGGACTGAGGGCCGCGCCGGGGACCGGCGGGACACGGCCGGGGACCGGGCCGCGCGTTGCTCCGGCCGGGTGCCGGCGCGGCGACTCACCCCGGTGGATCTTGTTCCGTTCCGCTGCCGTGCGCAGCATTCGGCGCATGGCACGTTGTGAGGTCTGCGGAAACGATTACGGCATGTCGTTCGAAGTGCACGCGCAGGGCGCCGTGCACGTCTTCGACTGCTTCTCCTGCGCCATTCACCGCATGGCGCCCATCTGCGAGCACTGCCGGGTCCAGATCATCGGGCAGGGCGTCGAGGTCGAGGGCCAGTGGTTCTGCGGGGCGCACTGCGCCCGCGCGGAGGGGAAGGTGGGTGTCGTCGACCGCGTCTGACTCCTCTCCCCGGCCGGCGGCGTCCGCCCCGCCGGCGCCGCGCGGCCCCCGCGCCCGGACCCCGGACGGCCACCCGGCCACCGGGGTCCCTCCGGCTGGGGGTACCGTCGTGGGCGTGTACCGCTTTGTGCTGACCCGGCAGTGGGTGTGTCTGACCCTCGTCGCCCTGGCCTTCATCCCCGCGACGATCAAGCTGGGTTTCTGGCAGTTCCACCGCCATGAGCACCGGGTCGCGCAGAACCGGCTCATCGAGGCGAACCTGCGGGACGAGCCGGTCCCCGTGACCGAGGTCACCTCTCCCGGCCACCGGGTCCCCCGCGCGGACTTCTGGCGCGCCGTCAGCGCGACGGGCACGTACGACACCGCGCATGAGGTCGTCGTACGGATGCGGACCGACGGGGACGACAAGGTCGGCTTCCACGTCCTGACCCCGCTGGTGCTCGCCGACGGCCGGGCCGTCCTGGTCAACCGGGGCTGGGTGCCGGGCGGCGACGACCCCCGGGCCTTCCCGCCGGTGCCCGCCGCGCCCGCGGGCGAGGTGACGCTCACCGGCCGCCTGAAGGCCGACGAGACGAGCGGCAGCAGCGGCATCAAGGACCGCAAGGGACTTCCGGACCGTCAGGTGATGCTGATCAACAGCTCCCGGCAGGCGCAGTACCTGGGCCGGCCGGTCCTCGGCGGCTACATGGAACTCACCGGTCCGGCCCCCGCGGACGGCAGTCCCCGGATGATCGGGGACCCCGATCACGACTCCATCGGCCCCCACATGGCGTACGCCGTCCAGTGGTGGCTGTTCACCGCCGCGGTCCCGGTGGGCTGGGTCATCCTCGTACGGCGCGAGCGGCGCGACCTCGACGAGCAGGCCGCCCGATCCGCCGAGCGGGAGCCCGTGACGGCGTAGCGTGTCGGCATGGATCTTGGACTGAAGGACCGTGTCTACGTCGTCACCGGAGCCACGCGCGGCCTCGGCTACGCCTCCGCCCGTGAACTGGCCGCCGACGGCGCGAAGGTACTGCTGACCGGCCGCGACGAGAAGCGGGCGGCCGACGCCGCCGCCTCGCTCGGCCCGAACGCGGCCGGCGTCGCCGCCGACAACTCCGACCCGGCCGCGGCCGGACGGCTCGTCGCCACCGCCCGCGAGCGCTTCGGCCGCTTCGACGGCATCCTGATCAGCGTCGGCGGCCCGGCCCCGGGCACCGCGGCGGACAACACCGACGCGCAGTGGTCGGCGGCCTTCGAGTCGGTCTTCCTGGGCGCGGTCCGCCTCGCGCGGACGGCCGCCGCCGAGCTGGGCGAGGGCGGGGTCATCGGTTTCGTCCTGTCGGGCTCGGTCCACGAGCCGATCCCGGGGCTCACCATCTCCAACGGCCTGCGCCCGGGCCTCGCGGGCTTCGCGAAGTCCCTCTCCGTCGAGCTCGGTCCGCGCGGCATCCGCGTCGTGGGCCTGCTCCCGGCGCGCATCGACACCGACCGGGTGCGCGAACTCGACGCGCTGTCCGGCGACGCGGCGGCCGCGCGGGCGGGGAACGAGTCCCGCATCCCGCTGCGGCGCTACGGCGCCCCGGAGGAGTTCGGCCGCACGGCGGCGTTCCTGCTGTCCCCCGCGGCGTCCTACCTGACGGGGGTCATGCTCCCGGTCGACGGGGGCTCCCGGCACGGCTTCTGACCGGCCGGTACCCCACCCGCCGGGCCCGGTACCCCACCCACCGGGCCCGGTCCGGCACCCGCCGGGCCCGGCTCACGTCACGCGACGGGCCCGGTGGGACGTCACCTTCAGACGGGCCTCCGCCGGCAGGGCCGGGAGTCCCGCCGAGGTACGGGCGTGCGTCAGTACCGGGCCCGCTAGCGCCGCCAGGGCGTCGGCGGGCACGGCGTGCGGCTCCAGCTCCAGCGCGACCCGCAGGGCGGGCGATCCGCGCCGGCCGCGCAGCGCGACCCGGCAGCCGGCGACGCCGTCGAGGGCGCCGGCCTCCGCGGCCACCGCCTCCTCCAGCGCCCGGCCCCGCAGCACGGCGAAGGCCCCGTCCCCGGTGTCGACGGCCACGGCCCGCAGGCGCGAACGCCGCAGCTGGGCCAGCAGCCACCACAGCGCCAGCACCACGCACAGCCCGAGACCGGCGGCCACCGCCCACCAGTACCAGCCCTCACCGTGCCCGTACCGCTGCCGGGTGGCAGCGCTCAGCAGCGGCGCCTCGCGCCCGCCGAACGGCCACGCTCCCGTCAGCACCGCGGCTCCGGCGGCCGTCAGGACCAGCCCGAGCACCGCCAGCACGATCCGGTTCACCACCCCGAGCACCCCGCGCTCACCTCCCCACTCGTACGCGCGTCCGCGGCGGGTGCGCGAGACCCAGTTCTCCGACCCCGACGGCGAGCACCGCGTCCAGGTCGGCCCGTACGTCGTCCAGCTCCCGGAAGTGCGAGGTCGCCCGGACCTTGATGCGGGAGCGCCCCACCTTCACCCGGGCCGACCGCACCCCGGACACCTCCATGGCACGGTCCCGCAGCACCTGGGCCGCGTCCTTGCGGCCGAGCGCGGCCCGTACGCCCGTGGCCCGGTCCGGGTCCGGGGTGCCCATCGGCAGGATCGACCGGAGTCCGGGGGCGAGGGCCAGCAGCAGGAGCAGCAGCCCGACCACGGCCAGCACGGCGCCGCCGAGGATCACGCCCGGATCGGCCGGGGTCTGCCGTTCCAGCTGGTGGGCGAGGTCACGGCGCCAGCTCATCCCGGGGCGGTGGGCCCGTACCGCGATCAGGTCGTACAGGAGCAGGCCCGCCGCGCCCAGCACCGCGAGGGCGCAGAGGGCCGCCGGGACGCGCCGCGCGGATCGCATCCGCGCGGAGGGAGCGGCGGCGCCGGGGGGAGCGGCGGCGCCGGGCGGCGGGGCCGTCACCGCAGCCGCCGGTCCCGCCCGGCGGGGAGCCGGGTGTGCGTGGAGTGCAGGTGCTCGACGTCGATGTCCACCTCGGGTACGGACATCGCCGCGCACTCCTCGACCCGCCGGGCGACCTGGCTGCGTACGGCCGCGCACTGGGCCGCGAGGTCGGAGGGGTAGTCGAGCTCCAGGCTGATGCGGACCCGTGCGATGTCGTGGTGCACCGTGACGGTGGCGTGCGGGGCCGCGGCCCCGGAGCGCGGACCGGCCGCGGGCCCGCCCGGGCGCGCCGCGAGCGCCTCCCGGGCGGCCTGGGCGGCGATCTTCGCGACGACCCGGTCGGCGATGCGGGTGGCTCCCCGGTCCCCGGGGTCCACCTGCGGCGCGGTGGTCTTGGGCGTGCTCATCGGGGGCCTCACCTGTCCCGGTCGTCACGACCGCGGACCCGCCCGCGGTCACGGGGGCGGAACAGGTCGCCCGGATCGAGGTCCCCGTCGAGGAACCGGCCCAGGACGAAGCCGATGGCGCCGAGGGCGGCCACCAGCAGGAAGGCCCCGAAGCCGCCGAAATACCCGGCGAACCCCAGTGCCATGCCGGCCAACAGGCCGACGACCGCCATGCTCATGCGGGCTCCTCTCGGCGGAGCGAAGTGGTGGAGGGGGCAGCGCCTAGTGGAGCCGGGACTCCGGCTCCTCGTCTTCCTCGTCGGGCAGTTTGACGTCGCTGACCGCGATGTTGACCTCGACCACCTCCAGGCCGGTCATCCGCTCGACCGCCGAGATGACGTTCTCACGGACCGCCCGGGCCACCTCGCGGATCGACACGCCGTATTCGACGACGATCTCCAGGTCGAGGGCGGTCTGGACCTCACCGACCTCCGCCTTGACCCCGCGGCTCACGCCGGCCTTGGCCCCTCCGGGCACCCGGTCGCGCACGGCGCCGAACGTACGGGAGAGGCCGGTGCCGCTGCCCATGGCGTGGACCCCGACCACTTCGCGCGCGGCCAGTCCGGCGATCTTCTCGACCACCCCGTCGGCGACGGTCGTACGGCCCCGGTCGGCGGGGTCCCTGTGGGCTCCCCCTGATGCGGATTCAGTCATCGCTTGTCCTTAGAAGTGGAAGCTTGGACTCCTGACCACGGTAGGCCGGTACCACCCGCGACGCACCGGGAACTACGCCGGTCGGACGCAACCGGTACCTCCGGCACCTGCCCCGCACCGGCCCGGACATGCCGCCGCCCCGCCCCGCCCCGGACGGGGGACGGGGCGGGGCGGGGCGGCCGGTACGAAGGAAGCCGGCCGGGTCAGTCGGAGAGGCCCGCCAGGTCGCGCAGGCGGCGGGCCTGGGCGGCGCGCTCGGCGGCGCGCTGCTCGTCGTACGGGCGGGAGGGGGCGCCGCGGAGCAGGGCCTTGGTCTCGGTCACGGCGTCGCGCGGCGGGGCCAGCAGCGCGGTCGTGAGGTCCTGGACGGCGGCGTCGAGTTCGTCCGCCGGGACGACGAGGTTGGCCAGACCGACCCGCTCGGCCTCCTCGGCGTGCACGAAGCGGCCCGTGGCGCAGATCTCCAGCGCGCGGGCGTAGCCGACGAGGGAGGTGAGGGGCTGGGTCCCGGTCAGGTCGGGGACCAGGCCCAGGCTGGTCTCGCGCATGGCGAACTGCACGTCGTCCGCGACCACGCGCAGATCGCACGCGAGCGCGAGCTGGAAGCCGGCGCCGATCGCGTGCCCCTGCACCGCGGCGATGGAGATGACGTCATTGCGCCGCCACCAGGTGAACGCCTCCTGGTACTCGGCGATGGTGGAGTCGAGCAGTTCGTCCGAACCGCGTGCCAGGTCGAGGAAGGACGGCTCGCCCTCGAAACC
Source organism: Streptomyces sp. NPDC002044 (assembly GCF_040296725.1). Lineage (NCBI taxonomy): Bacteria > Bacillati > Actinomycetota > Actinomycetes > Kitasatosporales > Streptomycetaceae > Streptomyces > Streptomyces sp. NPDC002044. The sequence continues at coordinate 23,261 of NZ_JBEOXU010000056.1, read as the reverse complement.
CTCGGGGGTGAACGCCTGCCGGTCGAGCCCGGCGGAGAAGGACTGTCCCTCGCCGCGCAGCACGACGACCCGGACGGTGCCCGGCAACGACCTTCCGGCCTCGGCCAACGCCCGCCAGAGCGCGGGGGACTGGGCGTTTCGCTTGGCCGGATTGGTCAGTGTCACCGTGGCGACCGTGTCGTCGACGGTGAGTCGTACGCCGTCCTTGTCGAGCAGAGCCATCTGTATGCCTCCGGTGTGCAGTCGGCCGCCAACCGGCCTAAGTGACTGCACAGTAACCACCCAGCCGACCGAAAGGCCGACCGGGGGTCACCGAAGGAACCGCTGGTTCAGTGAAGCGGTGGAACGGTGGATCGGTGGATCGTCGGAACCGATGGGACCGGGGAATCAGGCCGTGGCGGCCTTCTTGCCACGTGTCGCGCCACCGCGACCACGCAGCGAGACCCCGGACTCACTGAGCATCCGGTGAACGAATCCGTAGGACCGGCCGGTCTCTTCGGCCAGCGCCCGGATACTCGCCCCGGAGTCGTACTTCTTCTTCAGGTCTGCCGCGAGCTTGTCGCGCGCGGCACCGGTTACCCGGCTGCCCTTCTTCAGAGTCTCGGCCACCCGTGCCTCCTCGTGGGAAGTGCGCTCTGGACTTCTCATGATCACCCCTCCCACGCTTCCTGGCCACCCATTCCGCAAGGTCGGTACGACGGCATTTCCCGAGGGGTGGACGCGCGAGCAGAACGGAATCTTCTCTTCCGACGCATGACCTCCGTCACACTCCGCAGCCCCCGGCGGAAACCGGCAGGTCAGGGGCGCACCGCGGATAAGCGGAAGGCCCCGGCCGCACCCGGTGGGGCGTGCGGCCGGGGCCGTCGAACGACGCGCGACGGTACGAGACCGCCTCACTCAGATGATGGATCACCGCTGAGCCGAATGATCCATAAGGGATTGGATCAGAAGCGGAACCCCGGTCGGGCGCCGGATCAGGCGAGGGAGACGAGGTCCCGGTAGTCGGGCCCCCAGAGGTCCTCGACGCCGTCGGGGAGCAGGATGATCCGCTCGGGCTCCAGCGCCTCGACGGCGCCCTCGTCGTGCGTGACGAGGATGACGGCGCCCTTGTAGGTGCGCAGAGCGCCGAGGATCTCCTCGCGGCTGGCCGGGTCGAGGTTGTTCGTGGGCTCGTCGAGGAGCAGCACGTTCGCCGAGGAGACGACCAGCGTGGCCAGGGCCAGCCGGGTCTTCTCGCCGCCCGAGAGCACGCCCGCGGGCTTGTCCACGTCGTCGCCGGAGAACAGGAAGGAGCCGAGCGTCTTGCGCACGGCGACCAGGTCCAGGTCGGGGGCGGAGGAGCGCATGTTCTCCAGGACCGTGCGCTCCGGGTCCAGGGTCTCGTGCTCCTGGGCGTAGTAGCCGAGCTTGAGGCCGTGGCCCGGGGTGACCTGTCCGGTGTCGGGCTTCTCGGTGCCCGACAGCAGGCGCAGCAGGGTGGTCTTGCCGGCGCCGTTGAGGCCGAGGATGACGACGCGGGAGCCCTTGTCGATGGCCAGGTCGACGTCGGTGAAGATCTCCAGCGAGCCGTACGACTTCGAGAGGCCCTCGGCGGTCAGCGGGGTCTTGCCGCAGGGCGCCGGGTCGGGGAAGCGCAGCTTGGCGACCTTGTCGGAGACGCGGACGGCGTCCAGGCCCGCGAGCAGCCGGTCGGCGCGCTTGGCCATGTTCTGGGCGGCGACGGTCTTGGTCGCCTTGGCGCGCATCTTGTCGGCCTGCGAGTTCAGGGCCGCGGCCTTCTTCTCGGCGTTCTGGCGCTCGCGCTTGCGGCGCTTCTCGTCGGCCTCGCGCTGCTGCTGGTAGAGCTTCCAGCCCATGTTGTAGACGTCGATCTGGGAGCGGTTGGCGTCCAGGTAGAAGACCTTGTTCACGACGGTCTCGACCAGGTCGACGTCGTGGGAGATCACGATGAAGCCGCCGCGGTAGTTCTTCAGGTAGTCCCGGAGCCAGACGATCGAGTCGGCGTCGAGGTGGTTGGTGGGCTCGTCGAGGAGCAGCGTGTCGGCGTCCGAGAAGAGGATCCGCGCGAGCTCGACCCGGCGGCGCTGGCCGCCCGAGAGGGTGTGCAGCGGCTGGCCGAGGACCCGGTCGGGCAGGCCGAGGGCGGCCGAGATGGTCGCGGCCTCCGACTCGGCGGCGTACCCGCCCTTGGTCAGGAACTCGGTCTCCTGGCGCTCGTACTGGCGCATCGCCTTGTCGCGGGTGCCGCCGGAGCCGGTGGCGATCCGCTCCTCGTTCATCCGCATCTTCGTGATGAGGACGTCGAGGCCGCGGGCCGACAGGATGCGGTCGCGGGCCAGGGTGTCGAGGTCGCCGGTGCGCGGGTCCTGCGGGAGGTAGCCGACCTCGCCCGAGCGGGCGATGGAGCCCGCGGCCGGCTGGCCCTCACCGGCGAGGCACTTGGTGAGGGTGGTCTTGCCGGCTCCGTTGCGGCCGACGAGGCCGATGCGGTCGCCCTTGGCGATGCGGAACGAGGCGGACTCGATGAGGACGCGGGCGCCGGCGCGCAGCTCGACGCCGGTGGCGGTGATCACGGAAATACTCCAGGGCGGTGTGGACGGCGGAAGGGGGGCAGGACGCGATGCTTCGACGCCGCTAATCCGCGAGGAGATTTGCCATGAGGACCATTCTACCGGGGGTCCGCAACTACTTTCCGGGCATGCGGACGACGGGCGCCCGGTCCGCCGCGTCCCCCGTTCGGCCCAGGGAACGCACCGGCCGACCGGTGCGCGTATCAGGATGAACAGGTTGACACTCGCCGCAAGGGCGGCACGGCACGTGGATGCGAGGGCGGTGCGGGATGCAGTTCGACGACAACGCCAATCTGGACACCTCCGAGGTCAGCGATGTGCGCGGCAGCCGCATCCCCGGCGGACGGGCCACGGTCGGCGGAGGCATCGTCGGCATCATCGCGCTGATCATGGGGCTGCTGTTCGGCGTGGGCCCCGAGCAGCTGGGGCTGTCCTCGGGGAACGAGGAGCCGGACCCGGCGGCGTCCTCCGTCAACCAGGTGCAGCAGGCCTGCCGGACGGGACAGGACGCGAACGCGCGGGAGGACTGCCGGCTGGTCGCGGTGGTCAACAGCACGCAGGACTTCTGGAAGCAGGAGTTCACCCGGCGCGGCGGGCAGTACAGCCCGGCGCAGACGGTCTTCTTCACCGGCCGCGTGGCCACCGCCTGCGGGTCGGCCACCTCCGCGGTCGGCCCCTTCTACTGCCCCGCGGACCGCAAGGTCTACCTGGACCTGGGCTTCTTCAACGAGCTGCGGACGAAGTTCGGCGCGAGCGGCGGCCCCTTCGCCCAGGCGTACGTCGTCGCCCACGAGTACGGGCACCACATCCAGAACCTGACCGGCACGCTCCAGCGGGCCCAGGACGGGCAGCAGGGCGTGAACAGCAACGCGGTGAAGGTGGAGCTCCAGGCGGACTGCTACGCGGGGGTGTGGGCGCACAACGCGACGAAGACCCCGGACGAGTCCACGGGCCGCCCGCTGATCACGAGCCTGACGGACCAGGACATCAAGGACGGGCTGGACGCGGCGGCCGCGGTCGGCGACGACCGGATCCAGGAGAAGTTCCAGGGCCGGGTGACCCCCGAGTCCTGGACGCACGGGTCGGCCGAGCAGCGCCAGCAGTGGTTCTACCAGGGCTACCGGACCGGGGACATGGCCCAGTGCAACACCTTCCGCTGACTGTCGGCGGCGCCTGCCATGCTGTGGCGTGGGTCACCTTCACGGCCGGTGACGTGCACCAGTGAGAGGGAGTGATCGTCATGGCAGGCGTTCCGTCGATCTGTCCGACCCTGCTGTACCGCGACGCCAAGGCGGCGATCCGGCAGCTGACGGAGGCGTTCGGGTTCCACCAGGTCGCCGTGTACGAGGGGGGCGACGGCACAGTGGCGCACGCCGAGCTGTCGTACGGCAGCGGCGCCGTGATGCTCGGCAGCAAGGGCCGGGGCGGGGCCTTCGCCCAGGCCATGGAGGGCGCCGGCCCCACCGGGGTCTACGTGGTGGTGGACGACGTGGACGGCCATCACCGGCGGGCCGTCGAGCACGGCGTGGAAATCCTGATGGAGCCCACCGACCAGGACTACGGCTCGCGGGACTACATGGCCCGGGACGTCGAGGGCAACGTCTGGAGCTTCGGTACGTACGCGCCGCAGGTCTGACACCCGCGGCGCGTCCGCGGCGGCGTCCGCCGCGCACGCGCTCCGGCTCCCCCGCGCGGGCGGGACTACGCGCCGCCGGTGTGCACCTGGAACGCGGCCCGGCGGACCGCCTTGGCGAGCGCCGGGTCGGGGTGGGCCGCCGCCAACGCCACCAGGACCTGCACGGTGCGCGGGTGTCCGACCGCCCGGACCTCGTCCAGCAGCCGCGGGACGGTGGTCCGTACGGCCGAGTCGAGGTGGCGGGCCAGCAGTTCCGCCTCGCCGTGGTCGGCGATGGCGGCCGCGGTGTCGACCCAGAGCCAGGTCGACTCCTCGGCGGTGAGCACGTGCTGGGCCTCGTCCGGGTCGACCCCGTCGTGCTCGGCGAGCCAGAGCAGGGCGTAGGGCCGCAGGGCGGCCTCGCGGACCGCGGCGCGGACCTCGGGTTCCGCGGGGGCTCCGACGACCCGCAGCGCTTCGAAGGCGAGGCCGCGCAGCAGCGCGTCCTCGCCCCGGGCGGCGTGCAGGAGCTCGCTGACCGCGTGGCCGACGGGGCGGGCGGCGAGCCAGGCCTGGTACTCGGCGCGGGCCGGCCCCGGGGTGAGGCGGGCGCAGCCGTGCAGCATGGCGGCGGCGGACTGCTCGATGTTCCCGGCGGGGCTCTGCGCGGCGACGCAGATCTGCTCCAGCTTGACCCAGACGGCCCAGCTCCCCAGCGGGGTGAGGGTGGCCCGGGCGGGGCCGAGGGTGACGGCGTCCACGGCGGCGAGCCCGCCGAGCGCCCAGCGCAGCAGCCGGGCGAGCGGGAAGGGACGGCTCTCGGCGGCGGGCACGGGGGCGGGTCCGGGGACCCGGTCGGCCGGCGCGGTGCCGGATTCCGCGCCGTACGGGACCTCGCACCGCTCGTCGCGCAGCTCGGTGACGCGCTGCCCCAGCAGGTCCAGGAGATCGGGCACGGTCACCGGGCCGGCCGACAGCTGGAGGAGGGAGAGGAGCTGGGGCATGGCCTCGACGACCTCGGCGACGGCCGCGGGGGCGATGTCGGCGGGGGCCGGGTGGACCAGCGACCAGGCGTCGAAGAGCGCGACCCAGCCGCGCAGTACGGCGGTGTCGTCGCGGTCCCAGGCGCGCAGTCGCCAGCCGGGGCGGGCGTGGCCGCCGTGCACCTCGACGAGGCCGGCGAGCCGGGCGCGGTCCCAGCCGACCCGGATCTGGCCGTGGGTCAGGTTCAGTTCCCCGGCGGCCCGTTCGACGTCGGAGGCCGGCAGCGCGCCCGCGGGTGCGGGGCGGCCGCCGTCACCGGCTCCGAGGTTGTACTCGGCCCAGCGGGTCAGGCGCACGGCGTCGGCGAGCGAGGCCCTGGCCCGGTTCGCGAGGTCCGCCGTGGCGGGCGTACCGGCCGGAGGCCGCGGGGCGGTTCTGGTCCGCCGGTCGGTCACCGCCTTGCGGGCCGCTGCGACGGAACGCGGGGAGACGAGTCGGAGTCTGGAGTCGCGAGCCAACTGCTCATCAGGCTTTCGGGACGTCACGGAAGCAGTCTCGCCCGTGACGGGCCGAAAGCCCAAACGGAACCGGCCCCTACGGCCTCCCGCCCGGGTAACAGACCCGGACAAGCCGCCCGCCGGGCCCCGACTGCCACACGGCCTTCACATGACGGGACCTCACCGGAAGCCCTTGTCGGGACCCCCCATGAGGCGCGGGCTCACATGAGCGGAGTGAGGAAGCGGCGCAGTGCCTCCTCGTACCCGGCCGGGTCGGCGTTCCACATCGCCCCGTGCCCGGCCCCGGCCACGGTGTGCAGGGTGACGAGGTCGGGGCGGGCGGCGGCGAGCCGCCGGGAGGGCTCCCAGGAGGCGAGCGTGTCGTCGGGACCGTGGAAGACCAGGACCGGGACGCGCAGCGCGCCGGGGTCGGCGCCCGGCGGGAGCCGGTCGGCGCTCAGCCCGGCGCGGCTCTCGGCGGCCCGGACCGCCAGCGGCAGCACCGCGGCCGGCGTGCGGCGCGCGGCCGCCAGCGCGCGCAGCGTCGCGTGCCAGTCGAGGACGGGCGAGTCCAGCACCAGCCCGGAGATCCGGTCGGCGAGCGCCGAGCGCTCGGCGGCCCGCAGGGCCATGGCGGCGCCGGTGGACCAGCCGTGCAGCACCACGCGGCGGGCGCCGTAGCGCAGGGCGTAGCGGATGGCGGCGTCCAGGTCCCGCCACTCCGATTCGCCGAGGTGCCCGAGGCCGTCGGGAGGGGACGGGGCACCGAGGTCGCCCCGGTAGGCGAGGTCGAGGACGGGCAGGTGGTGGCGGTGGAGGAAGGGCATGACCACCATCGGGTGCTCGCGGCCGCTGCCGAGCCCGTGCACGGTGATGACCCAGGTGTCCCGGGCCGCGGGCACGAACCAGGCGGGCAGCGCGCCCAGCTCCCCGGGGACGTCCACGTCGGCGTGGTCGAGCCCGAGCGCGGTGCGCGGGTTCCCGAGGTGGACCTGGGGGGTGAGGGTGACCCGGGTGCCGGGCTCCAGGCTGCCGTGGGTGACGGCGACGAGACGGCGGACCACGGTGTCGGGGCCGTGCGGGGCGTCGGGGAGGACCGGGCCGACGACGGCGTGCACGCCGGGGGCGTCCAGGCCGTACGTGCCGGGGCGCAGGGAGCCGAGGGACCGGGTCAGCTCGACCCGCCCGGGGGCGGTGGAGTGGACGCTGAGCCGGGGGCCGCCGGGCAGGGGGCGTCCCGGTTCGGGCCGCAGGGCGGCGTCGGCGGCGTAGCGGCCGGCCGCGACCGCGGCCGCTCCGGCGCCCAGGAGCGTGGTGGTGACGGCAGCTGCCGTCGCAGTGGCGGTACGCACGGCTCCAGTGTCGGCGCGCGGACTCCGGCGGGCCACCGGAGGCGCTCGCTCCGCGAGGGGCGCGGCATTCCGCTCGCGGAGCCCGGGGCGGAGTGACCTGGCTCTCTTTCAGGTGACGGGGCGGGCCGTCCGGCAGGCGGCCGGGTTGGCGGAGGCGCGCATTCACCCGGCTTTGACGTGCATTAATCGATGTATCTGGCGCTGAATCGGGATGAAGAGCCCGATCGGGTGGCGCACCAGTACACCGCTCCGCCCGGGTCAGTTCATCTTCCGTTCATCCAGGTTGCCTACGGTCGCCGAGCCACTGACGTCAAACAGAAGCCTGGGTAAATGGAGCACATAACGCTTCTCCTCGGGATCGTGATCATCACCGCTCTCGTGTTCGACTTCACGAACGGTTTTCACGACACGGCCAACGCGATGGCCACCACCATCTCGACCGGCGCCCTCAAGCCCAAGACGGCGGTGGCCATGTCCGCCGTACTCAACCTCGTCGGCGCGTTCATGTCCGTGGAGGTCGCCAAGACGATCTCCAAGGGCCTGGTCAACGAAGAAGGCATCCAGCCAGAGGTGATCTTCGCCGCCCTGGTCGGAGCCATCCTCTGGAACCTCGTCACCTGGCTGGTCGGCCTGCCCTCGAGTTCCTCGCACGCCCTGATGGGCGGCCTGATCGGCGCCGCGGTCGCTTCGGCGGGCATGGGCGCGGTCAACGGCAGCGTCGTCCTCACCAAGGTGCTCATCCCCGCCATCGCCGCTCCGCTGGTGGCCGGCCTGGCCGCGCTGCTGGCGGCGAAGGTCACCTACAAGCTCGGCCACAAGGTCGGCGAGAAGACCTCCGCGAAGGGGTACCGCGCCGGTCAGATCGCCTCGGCGGGCCTCGTCTCCCTCGCGCACGGAACCAACGACGCGCAGAAGACGATGGGCATCATCACGCTGGCGCTCGTCGCCGGCAACGCGCTGCCCGCCGGCGCCAATCCGCCGGTCTGGGTCATCGTGTCCGCCGGCCTCGCCATCGCGATGGGCACCTACCTGGGCGGCTGGCGCATCATCCGCACCATGGGCAAGGGCCTGACCGACCTCCAGCCGCAGCAGGGCTTCGCCGCCCAGACCTCCGCGGCGAGCGTCATCCTGGCCTCCTCGTCCCTCGGCTTCTCCCTCTCCACCACCCACGCGTGCTCCGGCGCCGTCATGGGTTCCGGTCTGGGGCGCAAGGGCGGCGTGGTCCGCTGGTCCACCGCCACCCGCATGTTCATCGCCTGGGGCCTGACCCTGCCGGCCGCCGCCCTGGTCGCCGCCGGTGCGGAGCTGGTCATGCGGACCGGTGACATCGGCATCGCCGCCGTCACGGTCTTCCTGGTCGCCTCCTGCTTCGCCATCTGGGTCATCTCGCGCCGCCAGGTCGTCGACCACAACAACGTCAACGAGGTGGAGCCGGCCGGCGCCGCGGAGCCGGAGCAGGGCGTCGTGACCACGGCCATGGCCGCCGTCACCGTCCCGCCGACCACCGCCGCGGCCGCGGCCATGGCGGACGACGACCTCCGGGCCACCATCCCGGCCGCGACGACGACCCCGGCGGCTCCGGCCGCCGCGGTCTGACCGAGATCTGCAGAGGAACGGCAGTATGAAGATCGACTGGGAAGCACTCGGCTCCGTCTTCGGGGTCAGCCTCTCCGCCACCGTCGCCCTCGTGGCCCTGTTCACCCTGGGCCTCGTGGGCCTGTCCAAGCACGAGGCCGCCACCGAACAGGGCGGCAGCGCCACCCTGGCCCGCAGCGGGGCGTACGCCTGCTTCGCGCTCGTCACGGCGGCCGTGGCGTACGGGATCTACCTGATCGTCGCCTGATCCGTCGGGCACGGTGCGCGCGGGCTCCCTCCGGGTTTCTCCGGGGGGAGCTTTCGCATGACCGGCCGTGCGCCGCGCGTCGGCCGTACGCCCCGCGCCGTCCGCCGCGCGCCGTCGGGTCCCCGGCCGCGGCCCCGCCGCAGGTCAACGGCGAGTTGACGGGCCTTCTCGGTGCGTGGTGGACTGCCCGAGCCATTACGGCGGCATGGAGAGGAAGCCGGTGCGAATCCGGCGCGGTCCCGCCACTGTCACCGGGGGCACTCCACCGAGTGCGCCCCGGGAGCCAGGAACTCTCGCCGCCGGTCACGTCGAACCAGGGCGCGGACCCTGAGTGAGGACATGTCTTCCACCATGCGTGCCGACCGCGTCTTCGCGTACGGCGCCGCGGCGGGCCTGATCGGCGACCGGATCCTCGGGGATCCGCGTCGCGGGCACCCCGTGGCCGCCTTCGGACGGGCCGCCGCCGCCGTCGAGCGCGCCCTGTGGCGCGACGACCGCGCCCGGGGCGCCCAGCACACCCTGGTCTGCGCCGGGGGCGCGACCGCCGTCGGCCTGCTCGGCGCCCGCGCCGTGCGCTCCCGGCCCGCGGCCGCCCGGATCGCCCTGACCGCCGCCGCCACCTGGGCCGTCGTCGGCGGCACCTCGCTGGGCCGCGAGGCCCGGGCCATCGGCGGTTCGCTGGCCGCCGGGGACGCCGAGGCGGCCCGGGAGCGGCTGCCGCATCTGTGCGGACGCGATCCGCAGGCCCTGGACGAGCAGCAGATGGCCCGGGCCGTCGTGGAGTCCGTCGCCGAGAACACCTCCGACGCGGTCGTCGGGGCCCTGGTGTGGGGCGCCGTCGCCGGGGTCCCCGGGCTGCTGGCCTTCCGCGCCGTGAACACCCTGGACGCGATGGTCGGCCACAGGTCCCCCCGTCACCTGCGCTACGGCTGGGCCTCCGCCCGGCTCGACGACGTGGCGGGCTGGCCGGGCGCCCGGCTGACCGCGCTCGCCGCCGTCCTGGCCGGCCCCGACCGGCGGGGGGCCCTGCGGGCCTGGCGCGCGGACGCCTCCCGGCACCCCAGCCCGAACGCCGGCCCCGTCGAGTCCTCCTTCGCGGGGGCGCTCGGCGTGCGCCTGGGCGGCACCCTGGCGTACGGCGGCCGCGTCGAGCACCGGGCCGTGCTCAACGGCGCGGCCGGACGGCCCGTCGAGGTCGCCGACATCGAGCGGGCGGTCCGGCTGTCGCGGAACGTGACCTGGCTGGCGCTGGGGGCCTGCGTGGCAGCACGGACGCTGGCCGCGCGCGCCTTCCGCACCTCGCCCGTCTCGCCTGTCTCTCCCCTGTCCCCTCTCTCCCCCCTCTCCCGTACGAGGAAAGGTCGCCCGTGAGCGGCGCGAAGCGCGGCGGCGGACTGCTGGTCGCCGGTACGACGTCCGACGCGGGCAAGAGCGTGGTCACGGCGGGCATTTGCCGCTGGCTGGCCCGCACCGGCGTGAAGGTGGCGCCCTTCAAGGCGCAGAACATGTCGCTGAACTCCTTCGTGACCCGCGAGGGCGCCGAGATCGGCCGCGCCCAGGCGATGCAGGCGCAGGCCGCCCGGGTGGAGCCGACCGCGCTGATGAACCCGGTGCTGCTCAAGCCGGGCAGTGACCAGAGCAGCCAGGTGGTGCTGCTGGGCAGGCCGGTGGGCGAGATGAACGCCCGCGGGTTCTTCGGCACGGCCGGGGGCTCCGCCCCCGGGGCGGAGCCGCGGGGCGGGCGGCGGGAGCAGCTGCTCGGCGTCGTCACGGACTGCCTGGAGCAGTTGCGGGGCACGTACGACGCCGTGATCTGCGAGGGCGCGGGGAGTCCGGCCGAGATCAACCTGCGCCGGACCGACATCGTCAACATGGGGATCGCCCGGGCCGCGCGGTTCCCGGTGGTCGTGGTGGGGGACATCGACCGGGGCGGGGTCTTCGCGTCCTTCTTCGGGACCACGGCGTTGCTGTCCCCGGAGGACCAGTCGCTGATCGCGGGGTACCTGGTGAACAAGTTCCGGGGTGACGTGTCGCTGCTGGAGCCCGGCATGGAGATGCTGCGCGGTCTGACCGGCCGCGGGACGTACGGAGTACTGCCCTTCCGGCACGGCCTCGGCATCGACGAGGAGGACGGCCTGCGGGTGTCCCTGCGCGGCACGGTCCGGGAATCGGTGGTGGCGCCGCCGGTCGGTGAGGACGTGCTGCGGGTCGCGGTGTGCGCGGTGCCGCTGATGTCGAACTTCACGGACGTGGACGCGCTCGCCGCCGAGCCGGGGGTCGTGGTGCGGTTCGTGGACCGGGCCGAGGAGCTGGCCGACGCGGACCTGGTCGTCGTACCCGGTACGCGCGGCACGGTGAAGGCGCTGGCCTGGCTGCGCGAGCGCGGCCTCGCCGACGCGCTGGCCCGGCGGGCCGCCGACGGCCGGCCGGTGCTGGGGATCTGCGGCGGGTTCCAGGTGCTGGGCGAACACATCGAGGACGAGGTCGAATCGCGGGCCGGGGCGGTCGACGGCCTGGGCCTGCTGCCCGTACGCGTCCGCTTCGAGCGGGAGAAGACCCTCGCCCGGCCGGTGGGCACCGCGCTCGGCGAGCCGGTCGAGGGGTACGAGATCCACCACGGCGTGGCCGAGGTGCTGGGCGGGGAGCCGTTCCTGGACGGGTGCCGGGTCGGGTCCGTGTGGGGGACCCACTGGCACGGCTCGCTGGAGTCGGACGGCTTCCGCCGGGCGTTCCTGCGCGAGGTCGCGGCGGCCGCCGGGCGGCGCTTCGTCCCGGCCCCGGACACCTCGTTCGGGGTGCTGCGCGAGGAACAGCTCGACCTGCTGGGCGACCTGATCGAGGAACACGCCGACACCGGCGCGCTGCTGCGGCTGATCGAGGAAGGCGCCCCGGCGGGACTGCCGTTCCTGCCGCCGGGCGCGCCGTGACGGGCCGCGGCGGCGGCGCCCCGGGCGCGGCGGCGGGCCGCGCCCTCACCCTCCCTGTGCCGCACATATCCCTAGAAGGAGTGAGCAACCGATGAGCACGCCCTATCCGTTCACCGCAGTGGTCGGCCAGAACGACCTGCGGCTGGCGCTCCTGCTCAACGCCGTGAGCCCGGCGGTCGGCGGCGTGCTCGTGCGCGGCGAGAAAGGTACCGCCAAGTCCACCGCCGTGCGCGCGCTCTCCGCGCTGCTGCCGCAGGTCGACGTGGTGCCCGGGTGCCGGTTCTCGTGCGCGCCCGTCGCGCCGGACCCGGCCTGCCCGGACGGCCCCCACGAGGCGGGGCCCGGCGGGGCCCGGCCCGCGCGGATGGTGGAGCTGCCGGTCGGCGCCTCCGAGGACCGGCTCGTCGGCGCCCTCGACATCGAACGGGCCCTCGCCGAGGGCGTGAAGACCTTCGAGCCGGGCCTGCTGGCCGATGCCCACCGCGGCATTCTCTACGTCGACGAGGTCAATCTCCTCCACGACCACCTGATCGACCTGCTGCTGGACGCGGCCGCGATGGGCGCCTCGTACGTCGAGCGCGAGGGCGTCTCCGTGCGGCACGCGGCCCGCTTCCTGCTGGTCGGGACCATGAACCCGGAGGAGGGCGAGCTGCGCCCGCAGCTCCTGGACCGCTTCGGCCTGACGGTGGAGGTCGCCGCGTCCCGCGAGCCCGCCCAGCGCGTCGAGGTGGTGCGCCGCCGGCTCGCGTACGAGGACGATCCCGCGAACTTCGCGGACCGCTGGGCCGGGGACGAACACGAGGTCCGGGCCCGTGTGGTGGCGGCGCGGTCGCTGCTGCCGAAGGTGGTGCTCGGGGACGGCTCCCTGCTCCGGATCGCGGCGGTGTGCGCCGGGTTCGAGGTGGACGGGATGCGCGCCGACATCGTGATGGCGCGGACCGCGACCGCGCTGGCCGCCTGGGCGGGCCGGACCGAGGTGCGCAAGGAGGACGTCCGGCAGGCCGCCCTGCTGGCCCTCCCCCACCGGCGGCGCCGCAACCCCTTCGACGCGCCGGGCCTGGACGAGGACAAGCTGGACCGCATCCTGGACGGCTTCCCCGACGACGAGCCGGAGCCCGAGCCGGAGCCCGAGGGTCCGGACGACGGCTCCCCGCGGGACGGGGGCCCGGACGACGGGGGCCCGGACGACGGCGGCCCCGGCCATGGCGGGGGCGGCGGCCTCCCGCCGCGGGACGGCGGCCCCGAGGCGCCCGAGCGACAGCGGGGCCCGGACGACGCAGGGCCCCAGGAGGCCCCCGGGGAGGAGGACTCCCCCGAGGGACCGGAGCCGTCCGGGGCGGCCCAGGCCGCGCCCGAGCAGGCGGCCGTACGCGCCGCCGAGCCGTTCCGCACCAAGGTGCTGAGCGTGCCGGGCCTCGGCGAGGGCGCGGCCGGGCGGCGTTCGCGCGCCCGTACCGCCCACGGCCGGACCACCGGGGCCCAGCGGCCCCGCGGCCAGCTGACGAAGCTGCACCTGGCGGCCACCCTGCACGCGGCGGCCCCGCACCAGAAGGCGCGCGGGCGCAGCGGGCACGGCCTGGTGATCCGCAAGGACGATCTGCGGCAGGCGACGCGGGAGGGCCGCGAGGGCAATCTCGTCCTCTTCCTCGTCGACGCCTCCGGTTCCATGGCGGCCCGGCAGCGGATGAGCGCGGTCAAGGGCGCTGTGCTGTCGCTGCTGCTGGACGCCTACCAGCGCCGCGACAAGGTCGGCCTGATCACCTTCCGGGGTTCCGGCGCCGAGCTGGCGCTGCCGCCGACCTCCTCGGTCGACTCGGCCGCCGCGCGCCTGGAGCAGCTGCCGACGGGAGGCCGCACCCCGCTGGCCGCCGGGCTGCTGAAGGCCCGTGAGGTGCTGCGGATCGAGCGGCTGCGGGACCCTTCGCGGCGTCCGCTGCTGGTCGTGGTCACCGACGGGCGGGCCACTTCGGCGGGCGGGCTCGGCGGCGGGCTGCCGGGGGACACGCCCCGCGCGCTGTCGGGCCGTGCGGCCCGGCTGCTGGCGGCCGAGGGCCTGACCTCGGTGGTCGTGGACTGCGAGTCCGGCCCGGTCCGGCTGGGGCTGGCGGGGGTGCTGGCCGCCGATCTGGGAGCGCCCGCCGTGACCCTGGAGGGGCTGCGGGCGGACTCGCTGGCCGGGCTCGTGAAGGACGTACGTACCGCCGTGACCACCGTTTCGACACCGCAGAGCAGCAACAGGAGGGCCGCGTAATGCCGCAGGGACAGCCGTCCGTCGTTCCGGACGACGGACTCACGACGCGCCAGCGCCGCAACCGTCCGCTCGTCTTCGTCCACACCGGCCCCGGCAAGGGCAAGTCGACGGCGGCCTTCGGGCTGGCGCTGCGCGCCTGGAACCAGGGCTGGCCGATCGGGGTGTTCCAGTTCGTCAAGTCGGCGAAGTGGAAGGTCGGCGAGGAGAACGCGCTCAAGGTGCTCGGCGCCTCCGGCGAGGGCGGTTCCGTCGTCTGGCACAAGATGGGCGAGGGCTGGTCCTGGGTCCAGCGCGACGCCCAGCTCGACAACGAGCAGGCGGCCAAGGAGGGCTGGGAGCAGGTCAAGCGCGACCTGGCCGCCGAGACGCACAAGCTGTACGTCCTCGACGAGTTCGCGTACCCGATGCACTGGGGCTGGATCGACGTCGACGAGGTCATCGAGGTGCTGCGCGACCGCCCCGGCACCCAGCACGTGGTCATCACCGGGCGCAACGCGCCGGAGAAGCTGGTGGAGTTCGCGGACCTGGTCACCGAGATGACCAAGGTCAAGCACCCGATGGACGCCGGCCAGAAGGGCCAGAAGGGCATCGAGTGGTGACGTCGCCCGGCATACCGCGGCTGGTCGTCGCCGCTCCGTCCTCCGGGAGCGGCAAGACCACCGTGACCACGGGCCTGATGGCGGCCTTCACGGAGCGCGGCCTCGCCGTGTCCCCGCACAAGGCCGGGCCCGACTACATCGACCCCGGCTACCACGCGCTGGCCACCGGCCGGCCGGGGCGCAACCTGGACGCGTTCATGTGCGGGCCGGACCTGGTGCCGGCGCTGTTCGCGCACGGGGCCGCCGGGTGCGATCTCGCGGTCGTCGAAGGCGTGATGGGGCTGTACGACGGGGCCGCGGGGCGGGGTGAGCTGGCGTCGACGGCGCAGGTCGCGAAGCTGCTGCGGGCGCCGGTGGTCCTGGTCGTCGACGCCTCCTCGCAGTCGCGGTCGGTCGCGGCGCTGGTGCACGGTTTCGCCTCCTTCGACCCTCAGGTGCGCCTGGGCGGCGTGATCCTCAACAAGGTCGGCTCCGACCGGCACGAGGTGATGCTGCGGGAGGCGCTGGAGGAGGCCGGGATGCCGGTGCTCGGCGTGCTGCGCCGGGCCCCGCAGGTGGCCGCGCCCTCGCGGCACCTGGGGCTGGTCCCGGTCGCCGAGCGGCGGGCGGACGCCCTGGAGTCGGTGGCGGCGCTGGCGGAGCAGGTGCGCCGGGGCTGTGACCTGGACGCCCTGATGGCCCTGGCCCGGACGGCCCCGCCGCTGCACTGCGAGCCCTGGTCGCCGTCGGATGCCCTGGCGGGTGCGGGGGGCAGCCCGGGGACGACCGCGGCCGGACCGGTGGAGGGCGTCCCCCGGCTCCGCGGCGGGCGGCCGGTCGTCGCCGTCGCGGGCGGACCGGCGTTCACGTTCTCGTACGCCGAGCACGCGGAGCTGCTCACCGCGGCGGGCGCCGAGGTGGTGGTCTTCGACCCGCTGCGGGACGAGGCGCTGCCCGAGAACACCGGCGGTCTGGTGATCGGCGGCGGCTTCCCCGAGGTGTACGCGCCCGAACTGTCCGCCAACGAGGCGCTGCGCCGGTCGGTGGCGGCCTTCGCGGCGGCGGGCGGCCCGGTGGCCGCCGAGTGCGCCGGGCTGCTGTACCTGGGACGCTCGCTCGACGGAAAGCCGATGTGCGGGGTGCTCGACGCCGACGCGCGGATGTCGGAGCGCCTCACGCTGGGCTACCGCGAGGCGGTGGCGGTGTCCGACAGCGCGCTCGCGCCGGCCGGGACCCGGCTGCGCGGGCACGAGTTCCACCGGACGGTGATCGAACCGGGTGCCGGGGCCTCCCCCGCGTGGGGGTTCACGCACCCGGAGCGCCGGGTCGAGGGCTTCGTACAGCGGGGCGTGCACGCCAGTTACCTGCACACGCACTGGGCGGCGGAGCCGTCCGTCGCCCGCCGCTTCGCGCGGGCGGCCGCGGACCGTCCGTGAGCTCACTCCGCGAGGCCGACCACCAGCCAGATCCCGGCCACCCCGCCCACCGTGCACATCAGCGTGGACAGTGCGGGGTGGTCGTGGTGCGCCTCGGGCAGGATCTCGGCGGCGGCCAGGTACAGCAGGACCCCGCCGAAGAACCCGAGGTACGCGCCGAGCGGTTCCTCCGGAAGGGTGAACAGCAGCGTGGACGCCGCGCCCACGACCGGGGCCAAAGCGTCGGCGATGAGCATCAGCACGGCCTTGCGGCGGTCGTTCCCGTACAGGCTGGTGAGCGTGTACGTGTTGAACCCGTCGGCGAAGTCGTGGGTGATGACGGCCAGCGCCACGGCGACGCCCATGCCCCCGCCGACCTGGAAGGCCGCGCCCAGCGCGACCCCGTCGGCGAGGCTGTGGCCGACCATCGCGGAGGCCGCCGTGAGCCCCACCTCGGGGGCGCGGGCCCCGTCCTCGGCGCCGTGCGAGGCCCGGCGTACGGCCAGCAGGCGTTCCACGACGTGCGCGACGAGGAACCCGGCCACGAAGAGCAGCAGGGCGAGCGGAACGCCGAACACCTCGTCGCCCGCCGCGTGCAGGGCCTCCGGGAGCAGGTCCAGCCCGACGACGCCGAGCATCAGCCCGCCGGCCAGGCCCAGTACGAGGTGGCGGCGGTCGGTGACGCGTTGCGCCGTCCATCCGCCCGCCAGGGTCATCAGGAACGCGCCCAACGCGACGATCACGGCCATGTCCCCCTGGATACCGATTCCCCGCCCCGCGCGCACGCCCGTGCCGGGGTACCGGGGGGCGGCGGGTTGACGAACGGGCGGCGACGGGTGAGGTTCGGACGATGTTCGCGTGACGTCGACGGTGGCGTTCACGATGACGGTGACGACGGAGGGAGGCTTCCCGGTGGGTGAGTACGCGACGCGGTTGGTGGTCGGGGTCGGCGGACGCGCGGGGGTCTCCGTCGCGGAGGTCTGCGCGCTGGTCGAGGAGACGCTGCGGGGGGCCGGGCTGGCCGCGGACGCGGTGACGGCGCTGGCCACGGTGGATTCGAAGGCGGACGAGGAGGGGATCGCCGGCGCGGCGAAACGTTTCGGCGTACCGTTGCTCGGCTACCCCGCCGAGGTACTGGCCGAGATCGCGGTGCCGCATCCCTCGGAGGCGGCGCGCGCCGCCTCCGCAACCCCCTCGGTCGCGGAGGCGGCGGCGCTGGCGGCGGGCGGGGAACTGCTCGTGCCCAAGCGCCGGTCGGTGGCGGCGACCTGCGCGGTGGCCACGGCGCAGGGGCACGACCTGCGCCACCACGGCGACGCGGAGGTGCTGGACGCGGACGCCGCGCTGGTGGACCTCGCGGTCAACGTACGGGCGCACACTCCCCCGCAGTGGCTCACACGGCGGATCGCGGCGTCCCTCGGGGATCTCGCGGCGTACCCCGACGGCCGGGCGGCCCGCGCGGCCGTCGCGGACCGGCACGGGCTGCCGGTCGAGCGGGTGCTGTTGACGGCCGGGGCGGCGGAGGCGTTCGTGCTGATCGCGCGGGCCCTGGACGCCGTGCGGCCGGTGGTGGTGCATCCGCAGTTCACCGAGCCGGAGTCGGCCCTGCGGGACGCGGGCCACCGGGTCGAGCGGGTCGTGCTGCGGGCGGAGGACGGCTTCCGGCTGGACCCGGCGGCGGTGCCCGAGGACGCGGACCTGGTGGTGGTCGGCAACCCCACCAACCCGACGTCCGTGCTGCACCCGGCGGACACCCTGGCCGCGCTGGCCCGGCCGGGCCGGCTGCTGGTGGTGGACGAGGCGTTCATGGACGCCGTCCCGGGCGAACGGGAGGCCCTGGCCGGCCGGATGGACCTGCCGGGCCTGGTGGTGCTGCGGAGCCTGACCAAGACCTGGGGGCTGGCCGGACTGCGCATCGGCTACGTCCTGGCCGAACCGGGGGTGATCGCGAAGCTGGCGGCCGCGCAGCCGCTGTGGCCGGTGTCGTCCCCGGCGCTGGTGGCCGCCGAGGCGTGCGTGGCTCCGGCGGCGCTGGCCGAGGCGCGGGAGGCGGCGCGGCAGATCGCGGTGGACCGGGAGCACCTGCTGGCGGGGCTCGCGGAGTTCGAGGAGATCACCGTCTCGGGGGTGGCGCAGGGGCCGTTCGTCCTGATCCGGGTGGAGGGCGCGGCGGAGGTCCGCCTCCGGCTGCGCGCCCTCGGGTTCGCGGTCCGGCGCGGGGACACCTTCCCGGGGCTGGACCGCTCCTGGCTCCGGCTGGCGGTCCGCGACCGGGTGACGACGGGCCGGCTGCTCCAGGCCCTGGACCGCGCGCTGGCCCTCAGCGGCGGCCGCTGAGCCCGGGGACGCTGCTCCGGCCCCGCCGCGCGCCTGTGGTCTCCGTACGGGCGACGTACCCTGGCGCCGGGGCGCCGGGGGCGGCGACGAGCCCCGCAGCGGACGTACGCACCGGGGGGTCGGACATGAAGGCATCCGTCAGGATCTGCGCGGCCCTGGCCGCACTGGCCGTGGTGGGCGGCGGCGTCTGGGCCGCGCCCCGGCTGCTGGACCGCGGCGGCGCTCCCGCCGCGCAGCAGCGGCTCCAGGAGGGGCCGGGGAGGGGCGGGACCGCGCCTGCCACGCCGTCCCCGCGGGCGGCGGACGCCCCGGCCGGGCGGCCGTTCACCCTGGTGGCGACCGGCGACATCATCCCGTACCCGTCGATCGTCCAGCGGGCGGCGGACGACGCGGGCGCGGCCGGGGGGTACGACTTCCGCCCGGTCCTCGCGGGGGTCAAACCTCTCGTCTCCGCCGCCGACCTGGCCATATGCCACCACGAGATACCGTACGGGCGGCCCGGCGGACCGTACACGGGCTACCCGCTCTTCAAGGCCCCGCACCAGCTGGCCGACGCCCTGAAGGACGCCGGGTACGACAGCTGTTCCACGGCCTCGAACCACACCCTGGACGACGGCTTCGAGGGCCTCGCCCGCACCCTGGACCACCTCGACCGCGCCGGGGTCCCGCACGTCGGTTCGGCCCGCAGCGCGCAGGAGGCCGCCGCGCCGGCCCTGATGGCGGCCGGCGGCGCGAAGGTGGCCCAGTTGTCGTACACCTACGGCACGAACGGCATCCCCCTCCCCCCGGACAAGCCGTGGGCGGTGAACCTGATCGACCAGGACCGGATCGTCGCCGACGCCCGCGCCGCCCGGGCCGGCGGCGCGAACGTGGTGGTGCTGAGCGTCCACTGGGGCACCGAGTGGCAGACGGCCCCCGACGAGCAGCAGCGCGGGCTGGCGCGGGCCCTGACCGCCTCCCGCGGCGCCGACGGCCTCCCGGACATCGATCTGGTCCTGGGCACCCACAACCACGTGCCGCAGCCGTACGAGAAGATCAACGGCATCTGGGTGGTCTTCGGCATGGGCGACCAGGTCGCCAGCTTCGTACCGGCGGACAAGCTGCGCGGCAACCAGTCCTCGGTGCCCCGTTTCACCTTCGCCCCGGCGGCGGACCGGCCGGGCCGCTGGGAGGTGGTCAAGGCCGAGTACCTGACGCAGTTCTCGGACATGGGACCGCCGTTCCGCGTCGTCTGCGCGTCCTGCGCGGCGGCCGACACCGGGCTCGGGGCGGCCAAGCGCGCCGAGTACGCGCGGATCGACCGCGAGGTCACGGAGGCCGTGCTGTCGCGCGGTGCGGCGGGGCAGGGCCTGGAGCACGCCACCCGCTGAGCCCCCGCCCGCGGTCGGCCGTGCCCCTGCCCCCTGCCCCCCGCCCCGCTCCGGCGGGCGCGCCCCGCGCCCCCGGTTCCGGCTCCGCCGGGGGCGCCGTCCCGTCGAGCACTCCCCTCCGGGTGCTCCTTGGGACGGCACCCCCGTCAGGCGGCGCGGCTCACGAGGTCCTGCGCCGCCGGGTCACGACCAGGGCGCCCCCGCCGATCCCGAGCAGGACCAGGGCGGCGCCCGCGACGTACGGGGCCGTCGAACCGCCGCCGGTCTCGGCCAGGTTGGCGCCGGTGGTGACGGGCGTCACGGTTCCGGTCCGGGTGTCCGTGACCGCCTGCGGCTTCACGTCGGGCTTCGTCTCCGGCTTCGGCGGGATCGGAACGGGCGCCGGCGGGGAAGCGCAGTGCGCCTCGGCGAGCACGATCTCGCCCTGCACCTCGGCCACGTTCAGGTTCAGCGGGTTCACGGACACCTTCAGGCGCAGGGCGGCCGCGGCCGCCGCGGCGGAGGTGGTCTCGGTCCCGGAGAGCTCCAGGCTGACCAGGCCCACGCCCGGGACCTCGACCTTGGTCGGCCCGCCGGCCGTGAGGGTGACCTTCTTGCCGAGCGCGGTCACCTTGCCGAGGACGTTCGCGCTGGCCACCGGCTTCTTGCCGGCTTCGCAGACGGCTTTGGAGGTGACCTGTTCCATCTCGACGAGCGAGAGCGCCGGCAGCCCCGGTACGTGCACCCTGGCCTTGGCGAGGTTCACCTCGGCCTCCGCCTTGTCCTTGTCCGCGGTCGCCTTGGACGTGGCCACGTCGGCGCGGAGCACGCGGACCGGCGCGCCTCCCTCGACTCCGTCCAGGGTGACGGTCAGCGCCGTCTTCTGCGCCGGGGCCGCCGGGGCGGTGACCTCGTTGAGCGTGGTCTTCAGGGGGACGTTGACGGTCTTGTTGAGCAGGCTCACGTCCAGTCCGGCCCGCAGGACGACGGCGCCGGCCCTGCCCACGCCCCCGGACCCGGTGCCGCCTCCCGCGCCGCCCGTGGCGAAGGCGGGCGGAGCGGCGAGCAGGGCCACCGTTCCCGTGGCGAGCAGGGCTAACGCGGGCGTGCGGAAGGTAGTGCTGTTCAAGATGGTGGAACCCCCGGGGAGATGGGTGCCGTCGCGGCGCCAATGGGGGACATCGCACGCGCCGACGGCTTCGACCCTCGGAATCTTTACGCACTGTGAGTGAACGAGCGGCAACCTGACGTCAGTTCACCCCAACGGGTGGTTTCCACGCATACATTCGAATCTTCGCGCCTCAGGAGGAACGCGAGTGCGCTCCGCTCGCATCCGTCCCGGGTACGGAGAGCCGCGCGGGCATCCCTAACGACGGCGGGGCCAGCGATGTCACGCCCCGTCAACGCGGCGCCGCGGCGCCCCGGGCCGGGCCTGCCTCAGGCGCGGACGGTGCCGTTCACCACGACCCGCAGCGGCCGCGCGAGCGCGCGCACGTCGGCCCGCGGATCCTCCGCGTACACCACGAGGTCCGCCGGCGCCCCCTCCTGCAGGCCCGGGCGGCCGAGCCACGCGCGGGCCGCCCAGGTGGTCGCCGAGAGCGCCTCCAGTGGCGGGATGCCGGCCTTCACCAGCTCCGCCACCTCCGCCGCGACGAGCCCGTGCGGCAGCGAACCGCCCGCGTCCGTGCCGACGTACACCGGGACGCCCGCGTCGTAGGCCGCCCGTGCGGTGTCGTACCGGCGCTCGTGCAGCCGCCGCATGTGCGCCGACCAGCGCGGGAACTTCGCCTCGCCGCCCGCCGCCATCTTCGGGAACGTCGCGATGTTCACCAGGGTCGGGACGATCGCGACGCCGCGCTCCGCGAACAGCGGGACGGTGTCCTCGGTGAGCCCGGTGGCGTGCTCGACGCAGTCGATGCCCGCCTCGACCAGGTCCCGCAGCGAGTCCTCCGCGAAGCAGTGCGCGGTGACGCGGGCGCCCAGGCGGTGCGCCTCGGCGATGGCCGCCTCGACCTCGGCGCGCGGCCAGCAGGCCGTCAGGTCCCCGGCCTCGCGGTCGATCCAGTCCCCCACCAGCTTCACCCAGCCGTCGCCGCGCAGCGCCTCCCGGCCGACGTACTCGACCAGGTCGGCCGGCTCGATCTCGTGGGCGTAGTTGCGGATGTAGCGGCGGGTCCGCGCGATGTGACGGCCCGCCCTGATGATCTTCGGGAGGTCCTCGCGGCCGTCGATCCAGCGGGTGTCCGAGGGCGATCCCGCGTCGCGGATCAGCAGGGTGCCCGCGTCCCGGTCGGTGAGGGCCTGGCGCTCGGCCGTCCCCGCGTCGACCGGTCCGTGCGAGTCCAGTCCGACGTGGCAGTGCGCGTCGACCAGGCCGGGCAGGGCCCAGCCCGTCACCGTGGTGATCTCGCGGGCGGTGCGCGGGCGTTCCCAGGAGATCCGCCCGCCGACCACCCAGAGCTCGTCGCGCACGTCGTCGGGGCCGACGAGCACGCGACCCCGTACGTGCAACACCGCGCCGTCCCGCGCGACGTCGGCAGCGGCGACGGCGACGGTGCCGGCAGCGGGGTCGGCAGCGGTCTCGGTCACATCGGCGGTGGTGGCGGCATCGGCGTCGGTCATGTCGGCACTGTACGTGCGTGCTCGGTACGCTCTCCCGGTACCTCCGGACGACCCCGGACGAGCCCGGACGAAGAGAGCACCGCCGTGACCCACCCCCTCCTGGACTTCCCGCCGCTCACCGCGGACCGCTTCGCGTCGATCGAACGGCGGGTCGCCGAGCTGCTCTCCACCCAACAGGACGTGGTGATCACCCAGGGCGAGGCGCTGCTGCCCCTGGAGGGGTGCATCCGGTCCGGCGCCCGGCCCGGTTCGACGGCGCTGAACGTCGTCACCGGCCCGTACGGGACCACCTTCGGCAACTGGCTGCGCGACTGCGGGGCCACGGTGGTGGATCTGGAGGTCCCCTTCGACACCGCCGTGACGGGCGGACAGGTGGCGGCGGCGCTCGCCGAACGCCCGGAGATCGACTTCGTCTCGCTGGTCCACGCGGAGGCGGCCACCGGCAACACCAACCCGGTCGCGGAGATCGGCGAGGCCGTACGGGCCCACGGCGCGCTGTTCATGCTCGACGCGGTGGCCTCGGTGGGCGCCGAGCCGCTGCTCCCGGACGCGTGGGGCGTCGACCTGTGCGTGATCGGCGCGCAGAAGGCGATGGGCGGCCCGGCGGGGGTCTCGGCGGTGTCGGTGTCGGAACGCGCCTGGGCCCGCTTCGCGGAGAACCCGGCGGCGCCGCGCCGCTCGTACCTCTCCCTCCTCGACTGGAAGGAGCGCTGGATCGACGGCGGCCGCACGGCGCTGCTCCACGCCCCGGCGCAGCTGGAGATGCTGGCCCTGGAAGCCTGCCTGGACCGGATCGCCGCCGAGGGCCTGCCCGTGGTGGAGGCCCGGCACGCGGCCGCCGCGGCGGCGACCCGCGCGGGCGCGGCGGCCCTGGGCCTCGCCCCGTACGTGCGCCGGGTGGCGGAGGCCGCCCCGATGGCG